>CAYPHE010000155.1:0-3709 GCA_964410075.1 uncultured Polaribacter sp. | reverse complement strand
AATGAAAAAAATAATATATTTTATTGCAATTTTTGCATTTACAATTACAAGTTGTACTACAGATTTTGAAGAAATAAACACCAATCCAAATGCACCAGTAGCTGTGCAACCAAGTTTATTGCTAAGACAAGTCATCTACGATTTTGGAGAGCAAATGAGTTACGAAGGTTTTGTGGCTGGAGACTTATTAGCACAGCACAGAACAGCTTTAGACTTTAATTTATTTGACAGGCACGATTTAAAAAGTCCGCAGTTAGGAGGAAATCCTTGGGATATTTTTTATACCAATTTACGAGACAACGAAATTATGTTGAAGCAAAGCAGAAACACACCTGCTTTTGAAGTATATGAAGGTCCGGCTTTAATTTTAAAAGCTTATTTGGCCGCAGGTCTAACCGATTTATTTGGTGATGTGCCTTATTTTGAAGCCTTTAATGGAGTAGATGGAACAGTAACTCCAAAATACGATTTGCAAGAAGAAATTTATCAGAATACAGATGGAATTTTAGATAATTTAAATAAAGGTATAGTCGCAATAACTAACTATTCAGGTTCAATACCGTTAGAAGGAGATATTTTATTTGATGGAAATTTAGAAGCTTGGGTACGTTTTGCAAACTCATTAAGAATTAAATATTTAATTCGAATTTCTGGTAAAGTTGATGTGTCATCAGAACTACAGACTATTTTTAATGAAGGAAATTTTATTACTACCAATAATGAAAATGCGACTTTTGATTTCACTGCAACAGAACCGAACAATTTTAGATTAGCTAGATTACGAGTTGGAGACTTTAATAATTTTGTGCTTTCTGAAACTATGGAAGAAATTCTTACAAATTTAGATGACGATAGAATAAATACCTTTTTTAAACCTTTTTCTAATAGCAATTCCAATGAATTTAACGGTTTAATTAATGGTATCGATGCTTCTTCTACATCGATTGTGTTAGCAGATTTATCGCTTTCAGGAACCGCTTTTAGAGACGATACGTCTACTTTAGATGCTAATTTTATAACAGCTTGGGAAACTAACTTTTTATTAGCAGAGGCAGCAGAAAAGGGGTTGATTACAGCAGATGCTCAAACCTTGTACAATACAGCAGTTACTCAAGCTTTCGAATATTGGAACACTATTTTACCAGCATCTTATTTAGTAGGAAAAGCCAATTATAATGCTGCTGGTACAACACCTTTAGAGCAAATAATTACACAAAAATGGATTGCCTCTGTTATACAAGGTTATGAAGGGTGGGTAGAGTACAGAAGAACAGGTTTTCCTAGTTTAAAAAACGTTTCTGCAAGTCTAAATAATGGCGTAATTCCTGTAAGAATGCCTTATCCTGCTGAAGCAGCAACGTTAAACCAAGAAAATTATAAAATTGCAGAAACAGCTACAAACGGAAACAGTTTAGATGTAAAAGTTTGGTGGGACGAATAAGATTTGCCTCTAATTTTTACTAAAACAAAGAAAAGATTCTGTAATAGAACTATAAAAATAAACCAATGCAAAAATCCTTTTTTATTCACATGAATGAAAGTTCTCTCCTTTTAGGAGAGTTCGGATGGACTTCTACTTTTCAGTGGGGCATTCTTATTGTATTTAGTTTAATTTTATTCTTTTTATCTCCATTAGCAAAAACGACAGATCAATTTTTTAAAGCAGTAACCTCAAAAAAAACGCCAAGTACATTGGTGTTAACAGGTAGCTTAATTATCTCTTGGATTTTTGCTAAAAGTATTACCAATGCCGCTAATTTAGGGTTGGCTTTTGGCTTAGTGGGAGGTGTTGCTTATGCTGGTTACTATTTGTCATTTGCTGTTGCAGGTCTTGTAATTTATCAATTAAGAACAAAAGGAGGTTTTACTAGTATTCATCATTTTTTAACTACAAAATTTGGTAAGAAGGCAGTTGCTGTTTTTTCTGTTTTGATTGCTTTTCGTCTGTTTAATGAGGTTTGGAGTAACACAATGGTAATTGGTAGCTATTTTGGAGAAATGGGTACTGCTTCTTATTATTGGGCAATTGTTATTTTTACAGTATTAACTTTAGCTTACGCAATAAAAGGTGGGTTAAGTAGCTCTATTTTTACAGATGTTATTCAAATGGTTTTGTTTGCTATACTATTAGTTATTATTTTAAGTACCATTTTTACTGTAGATGATTTTTCATCTAAAGAAATCATAAATTCTGGAACATGGAGTTTTGAGTTGGGTTTAAATCTTCTTTTAGCTGCAATTTTACAATCGTTTAGTTATCCTTTTCATGACCCTGTACTAACAGATAGAGGTTTTATTTCATCACCAAAAGTTACTAGAAAAAGTTTTTTATGGGCAAGTATACTAGGTGCAATTTGTATTGTACTGTTTAGTCTTATTGGTGTTTATGCAAAAAGCCAAGGAATACAAGGGCAGGCAGCAGTAGAGGTGGGTAAATCGCTAGGTATTGTAATTTTATTAGTGATTAATTTTATTATGATAACTTCAGCAGCATCTACGCTAGATTCTACATTTTCTTCGTTTTCTAAACTACTTACTGTTGATTTAAATTTAGGAAAAACACTTTCTTTTGGAAGAACAACAATGATTGTAGTTGCCATTTTAGGAACAATTCCCGTGTTTTTAGGTGCAGAAATTTTATCTGCAACTACCATTTCTGGAACTATGGTAATAGGATTAACTCCTATGTTTATTTTTTGGAAAAAAGAAGTTCCAAAAATCAGCTTTTATACGAGTGTTTCTTGTGGCTTGTTTTTTGGATTTTTATTAGTATTCGATCAATTTCCAGAACAGTTAATTTTTACAAAAGGAAAGTATGCCGATTTACTATGGGTAAACTTTTGGGGTATTTTGTGTTGTGTCATTTTATATTTTATACCAAAATGGATGATAAAAAAATAGAAGATTTAGGGATTATTTCTGGGAAAACACTTCTTTTTGGAGGTGTTTATAGCAATTTGCAAGCTTTAGAAGCGCTAAAGCAAGTAGCTGAAAAAGAAAATATTAATCCAAAAAATTGCATTTGTACAGGAGATATTGTTGGCTATTGTGCGCAACCAGAAGAGGCTGTTCAGCTTTTTAAAATTTGGGGAGCAAAAAGTATTGCTGGTAATGTAGAAATTCAGTTGCGAGAAAATGCATCAGATTGTGGTTGCGATTTTAGAGAGGGTTCTAGATGTGATGATTTTTCCCAACAATGGTATCCTTATGCACAAAGTAAATTATCCGAAAATTCTATTAACTTTTTAAAAACATTACCAAATCACATTCAATTTACTTATGCAAATAAAAAAATAACAGTTGTACATGGTTCTTATTTTAATACTTCAGAATTTATTTTTAAATCAACAGATTGGTCAATAAAAAAAATAAATTTTGAGGTTTCTAAAAGTGATGTTATTGTTGGCGGTCATTGTGGGTTGCCTTTTCATCATAAAAAAGGAGATCATCTTTGGTTAAATCCGGGTGTAATTGGTATGCCAGCTAACGATGGTAATCCATTTGTTTGGTATGTTATTTTGAATGATGATCAGAGTTTGTTTAACTTTACACATAAAACCTTAGATTACAACTATAGGCTAACCAGCAAACTAATGCAAAATGGTTTGTTACCTGAAGAATATGCAAGAACTATAAGAACTGGTATTTGGGATAATACAGAAATTTTACCTGCATTTGAAACGGGCTTACAAGGTTTTGGAATTCAACT
>CAYPHE010000154.1:0-6236 GCA_964410075.1 uncultured Polaribacter sp. | reverse complement strand
GTAAATTTTAATACAAAAGCTATTTTTTTAAGTGGTGTAAGTTCTACAAATCAGTTTACAGAAAATCTAAAATCGAATGCTTTTAATATTTTTCTAGAATTTTTATAAATCAGAAAAAAACAATTACAATGAAACTAAGTAAAATTGCTTTTGGTGGCGGTTGTCATTGGTGTACAGAAGCTGTTTTTCAGTCTTTAATTGGTGTTAAAAAAGTGGAACAAGGTTGGGTAGCATCAACCCTACAAAACAATACTTTTTCTGAAGCCGTAATTATTCATTTTAATAGTTCAGAAATTGATTTAAAAATTTTAGTTGAAATTCATTTATTAACGCATAAAAGCACTAAGAATCATTCTATGCGTAACAAATATCGTTCTGCTATTTATTATTTTTCAGAAAATCAAAAAGATAAAAGCAAACTTATATTAGAGGAGCTTCAATCAAATTTTGATAACAAAATTATAACGCAGGTTTTGGTTTTTCAACAATTCAAACCTTCATCAGCAGCATTTCAAAATTACTATCAAACCAATCCTAATAAGCCATTTTGCAAAACCTATATCAATCCAAAATTGAAGTTATTGTTACAAAAATTTTCGAAGCAAATTGATAAAAGTAAAGTTAAACATCTAATTTCGACTACCTAGTAAATCGACACTTATGAAAACCATCAGACTTGAAATTAAAAATAAAAAAGGACACCGATTACAAGCATATTTAGAATTACCTGCTAACGAAAAACCCAGCCATTTTGCCATTTTTGCACATTGTTTTTCTTGTAATAGCAATTTAAATGCAGTAAAAAATATCAGTCGTTCTTTATCCAATCATGGTTTTGGAGTTTTACGTTTCGATTTTACTGGTTTAGGCAGAAGTGAAGGCGAATTTGCTGAGAGTCATTTTTCTGCAAATGTTGATGATTTATTAGCTGTCAACGATTTTTTGACAGAAAATTACAAAAGCCCGTCTCTATTAGTTGGTCATTCGTTGGGTGGAGCTGCCGTTATTGTAGCTGGTTCAAAATTAGAAAACATTAAAGCTATTGCTACTATTGGCGCTCCTGCAACTGTAAATCATGTTACGCATTTATTTTCTCATGCTATTGAAGATGTAAAAGAAAAAGGAGAAATTGAAGTACGTATTGGAGGAAGACCTTTTAAAATAAATCAAGACTTTGTTAATGATTTTGGTAAAACAGACTTACCAAAAATCATCAAAACGTTAAGAAAACCAATTTTAGTAATGCATGCTCCTTTTGATAAGATTGTAGGCATAGAAAATGCACATCAAATTTATCATAATGCAATGCACCCTAAGAGCTTTATCAGCTTAGATGATGCAAACCATTTATTATCTAACAAAGCAGATAGTATTTATGTTGGTAATTTAATTGGCACTTGGGCAGATAAATATTTTCCTAAAGAAGAAAATAAAATGCTTTCTACAGATGGAGAACAACTAGTAGCGCATTTAAATTTAATTGAAGATAATTTTACAACATCAATTCAAACAAAAAATCATTCTTTTATTGCTGATGAACCAGTAAGTATTGGAGGAGATGATTTTGCGCCTTCTCCATACGATTATTTAAGCGCTGGTTTAGCTGCTTGTACAGTAATGACGCTAAAAATGTATGCGCAACGAAAAAAATGGGATTTACAAGAAGTCTTTGCTTACATTACTTATTCTAAAAAACATAGTGATGATTTAAATGTTGATGTAGAAAAACCAACACGTTTTGATCATTTACAAAAGAAATTAAAATTAGTGGGTAATTTAGATCAGAAGCAAAGAAAACGTTTAAAAGAAATTGCTTCTAAATGCCCAGTTCATAAAACTTTACAAAGCGAGGTTATTATTGAAACTGAATTAATTTAACAACAAAAAACACAAACCATGAGTATTATTCAAAACCTCAAAAATTATTTTTCATCAAAAACAGATGGAAATTCTAACCAAAAGGCACCAAAGGGAATTTGCCCTAATTGCTGAGGAAAACAAGAATGAGAAGGCGAATTCTACAAACTAAATAAAGGAAATAAATTAGTTGGCAATAATCAGACTTATAATAATTTTATCAAAAAAATTGTAGAAAGTAATATAAGCGGCATTGTTATAAATGAAGATTCTTACGAATGCGAAACTTGTAAAATTAGCTACTAATACTATTAGAAGGCTTTACTTTAGTATTTTATTACAACTGTTAAATGATTCAGGAACCTAAAGAAATTCTCAATCAAAACTTTTTAATCAATAAAAATTATTGCTTCTTATTATGGCAATAAATTCCTTATTCCTGTAGCTATTAAACCTACTATTTATCTGAAAAATAATTATATAAGCGCACTTTAAAACCACAAACGTTACAAAAGCCTAAAAAAAAGAATAAATTTGCTAAAAAGAATACATGAAAATCTTTAAACCTTTTTTACTTTTTTGTGTCGCTACTCTTTTTGTTGCTTGTGCAACAACAGAAATGCAAATTACAGAAGGTCAAAAATTTTATCCAACTAAAAAATCTTTAAAACTTAGCCATTCCTTTTATTTATTGGGAGATGCTGGTAACTCTGATTTGTATGGTAGAGATTCTGCAATTTCTTATCTATCTAGTGAGATTAAAAAAGCACCTAAAAATTCAACATTAATTATTTTAGGAGATAATGTATACCCAAAAGGAATTCCATCAAAGAAATCTAAAAAATACAAATTAGCCAAACATCGTTTAAAAGTACAAACAGATCTTGGTAAAGATTTTCCAGGAAAAACTATTATAATACCAGGAAATCATGATTGGTACAACGGACTAAAAGGTTTAAAAAGACAAGAGAAACTAGTTGAAGATACATTGGGTAAACATACTTTTCAACCAGAAAATGGCTGTCCTTTAGAAAAAATAGAGGTAAATGATGATATTAATATTATTGCTGTAGATTCTCATTGGTATGTTACCAATTGGAACAATCATCCAACCATAAACGACGAATGCCAGATAAAAACCAGAGAAAAGTTTTTTGAGGAACTTGAAGGAATGATAAAAAAATCGCAAGGCAAAACAACTATTATTGCTATACATCATCCTATTTTTACAAACGGCCCTCACGGAGGTTTTTATTCGTTTAAAAGCCACATGAAACCGCTACCAATTGTAGGTTCTACCATTAATATTTTACGAAAAACATCTGGTGCTGCTAATGTAGATCAGCAAAACTGGAAATACACCGACTTAAGAAAACGTATTATAAATCTTTCTCAACAAAACGAAAGAATCATATTTGTTTCTGGTCACGAGCATAGTTTACAATACATTGTTAAAGATAATTTACCACAAATAGTTAGTGGTTCTGGCTCTAAACTAACAGCTACTAAAAATGTAAATGGAGGTAAATTTTCTTACGGAACACAAGGTTTTGCACGTTTAGATGTTTTTGAAGATGGTTCTTCTACTGTACACTTTTACACTGCTAAAGAAAGAGATATTGTTTATAAAGCTAATGTTTTTCAAAAAGACACAACTTTTAAACAAACTAGTTTTCCTAATGCCAAATTAAAAGAAAAAAAGGCATCTATTTACACCCAAGAAGAAGTTACCAAAAGCGGAGTTTATAAATTCTTATGGGGAGAACGTTTTAGAAAATATTTTGGCACTAAAATTAATGCCCCAACCGTTGGGTTAGATACTTTATACGGAGGACTAAAACCTATAAGAAAAGGTGGTGGTCATCAATCGGAATCGTTGCGTTTAGAAGATAAAGAAGGCAAACAATATGTGATGCGTGCATTGCGTAAAAATGCAGTTCAATATTTACAAGCAGTTGCTTTTAAAGACCAATATATAGAAGGGCAATTTGAAGATACTACTGCAGATAATTTATTAATGGATATTTTTACAGGCTCTCATCCTTACGCACCTTTTGTGGTGGGTAAACTTGCAGATGCAGTAGATATTTATCATCCTGAGCCTATCTTATATTACGTACCTAAACAAAAACAGTTGGGCGAATTTAATCAAGATTTTGGTGATGAATTGTACATGATTGAAGCACGTGTTGCAGACGATCATGGAGACAAAGCATACTTTGGATTTGCTAATGAAATTATTAGTACAGACGATTTGCGAAAGAACTTAAAAAAAGATGAAAAATATGTTTTAGATGAAGCTTCTTATATAAAAGCACGTTTGTTTGATATGCTAATTGGAGATTGGGATAGACACCAAGATCAATGGCGTTGGGCAGAATTTAAAGAAAACAAAAAGGTAATTTATAGACCTGTTCCAAGAGATAGAGATCAGGCTTTTTCTAAATTTAGTGATGGCTTTTTATTGAGTTTAACTACAAAAATAGTTCCTGCTCTTCGTGGAATGAAATCGTACGCTAAAGATTTAAAAGATCCTAGATTGTTTAATAATGCTGCTTTTCCCTTAGATATTTCTTTAATTCAGCAATCAGATAAAAAAGTCTGGAACGAGCAAGTTGCCTTTTTACAAAAAAACATTACCGATAATTTAATTGACGAAGCTTTTAAAGGATTTCCTAAAGAAGTAAACGACGAAAGCATAACAGATATTAAAGAAAAATTAAAAGGAAGAAGAAAAAATCTTCAAAAAATTGCAGATAGGTATTTCAATTCTTTAAATGAATTTCAAGTAGTTAAAGGAACTAATAAAGACGATTATTTTACCATACATCGTTTACCAAATGGAAAAACAGAAATTTCAGTTCACAGAATAAAAGATGGAAAAAAATCTAATCAAATTTTAAAAAGAACTTACAATAAAGAGGTAACTAAAGAAATTTGGATTTATGGTTTAGATGATGATGATATTTTTGAAACCAAAGGAAAAGTTTCTGGAGGTTCTATTAGAATAAAAATAATTGGTGGGCAGAATAACGATGTTTACAGAATTACAGAAAAGAAAAACATTAAAATTTACGATCATAAATCCAAAAAAAACACCTTAGAAACTCCAGAAGTAGATAAAAAATTAACCGATGATTACCGAATAAACGTCTACGATTATAAAAAAATAAAAGGCAAACAAGGTGCTATATTACCAAGCTTAGGTTTTAATCCTGATGATGGTATAAAAATTGGGATTCAAAATAGTTTACTAGTAAATCATTTTGAAAGAAATCCTTTTACTAGAAAAAGGAAAATAGCTGCATTTTACTATTTTGCAACAGAAGGATACGAATTAAATTACGAAACAGAATATGCTAATGTTTTAAAAAACTGGAACTTAGGAATTCGTGGAGAATTTAACAGCCCTAATTACGCAACCAACTTTTTTGGGTATGGTATCAATTCTCCAAACCCAGAAGCCCATGGAGATTTTAATTTTAATAGAGTAAGAATTGGTCAATATGGATTAAGTAGTTTCTTAAAATGGAGAGGAGATTTGGGAGCTATAATAAAAATAGGTTTAGCGTATCAAAATTTTGATGTAGAAAATACTGAAGGAAGATTTATTACAGATAGATATAATACTAATAACGCAATTTTTGATAGACAACAGTTTTTAAATCCAGAAATTAGTTATACTTACAAACATTCAAATAGCGATATATTTCCAACTTTAGGTATTGGTTTTGAAACCAAATTAGGTTACACTGCCAACTTAGACAATGCAAGAAGCTTTTCATACATAAATCCATCTTTAGCATTAACCCATAGATTAATACCTAACGGAAAACTAGTATTTGCCTCTAAAGTTAATGGAGAATTTCTATTTGGTAGAGATTTTAATTTTTATCAAGCAGCAACAATTGGAGGTAATGAAGGTTTGCGTGGTTTTAGAAACCAGCGTTTTACAGGAAAAAATGCTTTTTATCAAAGCACAGATATCCGTTGGAACATAAAAAGTATAAATACTGGTTTTGTTCCTTTTAATTTAAGCGTTTATGGTGGTTTTGATTATGGTAGAGTTTGGGGTACACCCAACGAGTTAATTATAAATCCTGCTGCTTTTGACGAAAGTGGTTTTGCAACTTCTTATGGTGGTGGTTTTTATATAAATTCAGCAAATCTAATTACTAGTAATTTAGGTGTTTTTAATAGTGAAGATGGTATGCGAATTGTATTTTCACTTGGTTTTTCTTTTTAATTTATTATGAATACAACAGCAATACTTTTTGGTGCTTTTTTTGGAGCACTAGCTATTATTTTTGGTGCATTTGGCGCCCATTTATTAAAGAAAAAATTAAACTCAGAATTATTACAAAGTTTTGAAACGGGTG
>CAYPHE010000153.1:0-6242 GCA_964410075.1 uncultured Polaribacter sp. | reverse complement strand
AAAACCTCCAACAAACAATTCTAGAAACTTTATTACCTTGCTGCAAAGGAATAATCAAAAATTCTTTTGCCTTCAATTTTGTAGCTGATTGCTGTAAACTCGCTATATTTTCTTTTTTAGAAACCAAACTTGTAAACCAAGTACACTGTTTAGAAAATGAAGCACTTTGATACAAATAATTGTGTAAAAATGCCTTCTCTCCTCCTTTGTATATCAATTCGTTAGAATTACCTGAAAAATTTCGGTTTTTTGTAATCTTTAAATTACTGGTTTTTCTTTGATTAGATTGGTTAGCTTCTTTTGCCGATTTATAAAAAGGTGGATTGCAAATGGCAACATCAAACTGATCGGTTTCGTTTAATATTCCTGATAAAATAAATTCTGGATTTTTTTGTAAACGAAAAGAAATAACATCTTGAAGTTTATTTTTAGAGACGATTAATTGAGCTACATCAATTGCTTTTACATCAATATCTGTCCCAACAAAATTCCAGTTGTATTCTGATACTCCCAATAATGGATAAATGCAATTGGCTCCAGAACCAATATCTAAAATAGTAGCTTCTTTTTTAGGTGAAATTAAATCTGCAATATGATGAATATAATCTAGCCTCCCAGGAACCGGTGGACACAAATTATCGTCAGGGAAATCCCAAAAACAAATGTTTTTATAACCAAACAACAAAGCCCTATTTAACTCTTTAACAGCTGTTTGTTTAGCAAAATCTATGGTAGTTTTTCCAAACTGATTCTGAAAAACATATGGCTTTAAATCAGGGTTTTGTTGAACTAATTTTTCGAAATTATAATTGGTATTAAACCTATTTTTAGGGTGTAAGTTCTTTTTCATTACTTTTTATATCCTTCAAAAAAAATCATCAAATTATTTTCTCTTTGCCCTACCCTTTTTTTTAAAATCATATTACAATTCTAAAATTAAAAATTGTAATTCTAAAGGGTGTAAAGCCAATTTTATAGCTTTTAAAAAATGATTGCCATGCGCTAAATAAAACTCAGAGAAATTACGTTGACGTTCTTCTAAACTTTGATTTGGTAAAATTTCATTTTGTAAAAAAGTAATTCTATTTACCAAGTCTGCTTGCCGTCTTTTTTCTGCTTTAAGCAAACGTTTTTTTAAAGTTTGCAAACCTTTTATCTGTTTGTTCTCTTGAGCATTAACTGCATTTAAAAAGGTTTTATCCGTTTTTTTTGCAGTTTCTTTTAAGTCATTAAATTGCTTTTTTAAATAATTAATTTTCTCTTCGAAATTAACTTCAATTTCAGAATTCTCAATAACCTTTTTAGCAATTAATTCGTTCTGTTTTGTAAAAATTTCTTCAGTAGTAATGGCTAACTTTTCTAATTTTAGAATTTGTTTTTGTGAAACAATTTGAACTGAATTTCTTAATAATAAAATCGGAAAAGGAATATGTACTGTTTCAAAAAAGTTTTTCAGCTCAAACCAATAAGCCAACTCCCCTCCTCCACCAATGTAACACAAGTTAGGTAAAATTAATTCTTGATACAAAGGTCTCATAATAACATTTGGTGAAAATGCTTTCGGGTTTTTATCTACCTCTGCTAAAATTTCAGCTTTAGTAAAAGATATTTCAGTATTGTTTACTTTATACAAGTTGCCTTCGTAAATAATACGTTCACGAAAATTATCTCCTAAATAAAATAAATTAATTTCTCTAGGATTAACTTGAATCTTATAATTTTTTTCTAATTTTTTTATTGTGTTGGAAACCGTTTTAAAAGATGTTTGATTTTCTAACTCTTCTTTTACAAAAGGAATAAATTCTTTTTTTAGACTAAAATCATCACCATCTACAATTACCAAACCTTGTTCTGCAAAAAGTTCGTTTGCAATATAGCGAGTAGCTTCCGCTAAATTCTTATGTTCTAAGTAGCCCTTTTTAAATAGTTCCTTTAAATAATTTGCTTTTTTAGAATTTCCAATTTCTGAAGAAAAAACCTCTAAAACATTTGCTAATCCTTTATTAGAAAAACGACCAACAGCTCCTGCTTGTTTACTGTTCCAACTTACTTTCTTTCCTTTAAAATTAAAATAATTGATTTCTTCAAAATCATGATCTTCTGTTGCCATCCAGTAGATTGGCACAAAATTATAGGTTGGAAATTTAGATTTTAACTCTACACATAAATTTATTGTGGCTATAATCTTATATAAAAAATATAATGGTCCTGTAAATAAATTTAATTGGTGCCCAGTAGTTATTGTAAACGTATTTTCACTAGAAAGTTGTGCAATATTTGTTTTAGTTAATTCACTAATAACAAATCCTTTATATTGTTCCTGCAAAGCATTTACTAATACTTTTCTTGTAGAAACATCAAAAGATTGTTGTTTTGTTTCAATTTGATTTTTGAATCCAGATTCGTCTGGAAAATTATTGTAAAATGATTTAGTTTGCTCTTTTTTATCTAAATAATCTGTAATTATTTTAGAGAAAAATCCAGTTTCTTTAAAAGGTATTTTTGTTGCTTTCATAGTTATATAGCAACTTTTTTAGTGTAACAACAATAAGGGATGTCTGAACTCATGAATATAATTTTCAATCGATAAAAGTACAATTATTTCAATTGTTGTCGGATTGTTAATTTGAATCTAACAAACTTTTAACAGGAGTTATCAATTGGTTCAAAAAGAAGAAATAAATCATTATTTTTACTTTTCAACTTATTTCTTTTATGAAAAACACATTTCTTACCGGTTTCTTTCTTTTTGTTTTTTGTTTTGGCTTTGCTCAAAATTCTAACCTAAAATCTCCATCAGAATTTTTAGGATATTCTTTAGGAGATCGTTTTACCAGACACCACAAAGTAATCGATTACTTTAAATATGTAAGTAGTCATCTACAAAACGTGAGTTTAAAAAAATATGGAGAAACTAACGAGTATAGAGAATTATACGTGAGTATTCTTTCTTCATCAGAAAACATGAATAATATTGAGGAAATAAGAACTGCCAATTTAAATCAAACAGGGTTATTAAATGGTAGTAAAACAAATAATAAAGCCATTGTTTGGTTGAGTTACAATGTACATGGTAATGAAGCTTCTAGTACAGAAGCGGCTATGTTAACCTTGTATAAGTTGGTTACTGAGAAACAAGACTGGTTAAAAAACACAGTGGTTATTATAGACCCTTGTGTAAATCCAGATGGTAGAGATAGATACGTAAATTGGTATAATCAAGTAAAAAGTACACCGTATAATAGCAATCAAACTGCCAAAGAACATAGTGAACCTTGGCCAGGTGGAAGACCAAATCATTATTTATTCGATTTAAATAGAGATTGGGCTTGGGCAACTCAAGTAGAAACGCAACAACGCTTAAAAATATATAATAAATGGATGCCACATATTCATGTAGATTTTCATGAACAAGGCATAAACGATCCTTACTATTTTGCTCCAGCCGCCAAACCTTTTCATGAAATTATAACCAACTGGCAAAAAGATTTTCAAACTCAAATTGGTAGAAACCACGCCAAATATTTTGATAAAGAAAGTTGGTTGTATTTTACAAAAGAAAGTTTCGATTTGTTATACCCAAGTTATGGAGACACCTACCCAACCTATATGGGAGCTATTGGAATGACTTATGAACAGGCAGGGCACGGACGTGCTGGTTTAGGAATACAAACTGACGAGGGTGAAGTGTTAACTTTAAAAGACAGAATTGCACACCATACCACAACGGGTTTATCTACCGTTGAAATTTCTAATAAAAATGCAGAAAAATTAAATTTAGAGTTTCAAAAATTCTTTGATAATAAGAATTTAAAAATCAAAAGTTATGTTTTGAAAAACACAAATATTGATAAAATAAATCAGCTAAAGAAGTTATTGGAACAACATGAAATAGCATTTGAGTATGCTAAAAAGACAACAGTAAAAGGGTTGAACTATAAAACTCAAAAAGATGGAAAATTAGCTGTTGATGAAAATGATTTGGTAATTCACACCAATCAACCCAAAGGAAAAATGGTTGATGTATTATTTGAACCAAAAACACAATTACAAGATTCTGTTACTTACGATATTACGGCTTGGTCTTTACCTTATGCCTACGGTTTACCAACCATAGCATCTGCTACTAAAGTTGCTTCAACAAAACCTGTTGCAAAAAAGGCTATTAAAAACATAATAGACAGCTCTGCTTATGCTTACATTAGTAAGTGGAACAGCATACAAGACGCTTCTTTTTTAGGTGATTTATTACAGCATGATGTTTTAGTTCGTTTTTCTGAAAAATCATTTAGTATCGCTGGGAAATCGTTTAATTCTGGAAGTTTAATCATCTTAAGAAATGATAATAAAACAAATGAATTTGACCAAAAACTAATCGAAATAGCTAACAAACACCAACGCAAATTACAACCTGTAAATACAGGCTTTGTAAATAGAGGTGTAGATTTTGGTTCGTACAGCGTAAAACCAATTCAAAAACAAAAGATTGCTGTTTTGTCTGGTAGTGCAACTTCTTCATTAAGTTTTGGAGAAGTTTGGCACTTTTTTGAAACACAATTACACTACCCCATTACCAATATTAATAAAGATGAATTACAAAACTTAGCATTAAACGATTTTGATGTTTTAATTTTACCTAACGGATATTATAGTTCAATACTAAAAAAAGAGGATTTAAATAAAGTAAAAACTTGGATTAAAAAAGGCGGAACATTAATAGCCATTGGAAATGCTTTACAATCTTTTGCTGGTAAAGATGGTTTTTCTTTAAAAGCAAAAAAAGCTGACAAAGCAACAACAAACAGTTTAATTCCATATAACCAAAGAGAACGCCAAAGCATTTCTAATTATATAACAGGAAGTATTGTAAACGCTACATTAGACACCTCTCACCCACTTGCTTTTGGTTACGACAAAAACTATTATTCTTTAAAATTGAATGCCTCGTCTTACAGTTATTTAAAAGAGAATTTTAATGTAGGTTATTTTAGTAAAAATGCTAAAACTATTTCGGGTTTTACGGGCTATAAAGCCGAAAAGAAAATACCTGAATCTCTTTGTATTGGCGAAGAAACGATTGGAGAAGGAAGCATTGTCTATTTTGTAGATAATCCATTATTTCGTTCTTTTTGGGAAAATGGAAAATTGTTTGTAGCTAATGCTGTTTTCTTTTTGAATTCGGATAAGATAAAGTAATATTTATAAAGGTATTGTTGCCAATTAGAAAAATTAAAAATGAACGAAGAAATACTCAGTCGTAAGGGAGTAAGAAAAGCACAAGATATTCCTAAAGAAGTTTTAAAATTATTAAATGAAGGAAAAATAAAAACCGTCAATTTAACTGAATGGTTAGCTATTGATCACTTGAAACTTATAAATTCTAATTTTTCAGAAATTGGAATATCAGAAGAAAACATCAAACTAATTTCCACAAAAATAAAACTTCAAAAAAGGCCTTCTACAATGAATACGACAAAACTAGTTGGCTCATTGATTTATGAATTATATTCTGATAGTAAGGAATTTAACTCAATCTTTGATAAGTTAAGTAATCATTTGTCCGACTCTATTCGTTGTTATGCACCATATCTAAAATCTTTAGATGAAAGATTAAGTATCGAAGAGAAATTAAACCAATCAAAAAAATTAGTTTCTGACACTCACTTTGGTGTACGAGAAGTTGTATGGATGGCATTAAGACCTCATATTAATGAACGTTTGAAAAAATCTATTGCACTTCTACGTGACTGGACAAAAAGCAAAGATCAAAATATAAGACGATTTACAACTGAAGCAACAAGACCTAGAGGTGTTTGGTGTAAACATATTGAACAGTTAAAAGAAACCCCTGAAATTGCGTTACCTATTCTACAGAATTTAAAATCTGATACTTCTAAATATGTTCAAGATAGTGTTGGAAATTGGTTGAATGATGCAAGTAAAACTAATCCTAATTTTGTAATTGAACTTTGCGAGAAATGGATTATGGAATCACCTACTAAAGAGACTGAAAAAATAATCAAGAGAGCTAGAAGAACAATTGATAAAAAATAACAAGCTATCTACAAATTACAAATTTTACTACTAAATTTTTATTCAGACATAAATTCTAAAGCTTAGGGAATTGCCATATTTCTGTGCCAGTAATTATTAAATTTACTAAAAAAATCGCATGAAATAGAGCTTATATGGAAACAGAAAAAGTTTAATGGTAAAATCAATTATTTCAACAACAAATCACA
>CAYPHE010000152.1:0-6246 GCA_964410075.1 uncultured Polaribacter sp. | reverse complement strand
GAAAAAGTTTTAGCGTCTTAGCTTCTTGGCGAGAAACAGATATTAGAAATCAGATCTAGAAAAAGTCTTTGCGTCTTAGCGTCTTGACGAGAAAGACATATTAGAAATTTAATAATTAAAAACAATAACAAAACCTTGAATCAAATTCAAGGTTACAAATAACTTTAAAATGAAAAAAGTAATTCATAAAGCCGAAAGTAGAGGACATGCAAACCATGGCTGGTTACAATCTTATCATACATTTAGTTTTGCTCGTTACTATAATCCAGAAAGAATGAATTTTGGAATGTTACGCGTTTTGAATGATGATATTGTTCAGCCAAATATGGGGTTTGGAACACATCCTCATAAAAACATGGAAATTATTTCTGTACCTATTTCAGGAGCATTGTCTCACAAAGACAGTATGGAAAATAAACGCGCAATTGAGGTTGGAGAAATTCAAGCAATGAGTGCAGGAACAGGAATTACACATTCAGAATTTAACGATAGTAAAACCGAAGAAACTAATTTTTTACAACTTTGGATTTTGCCAGAGGAAGAAGGTGTAAGCCCTTATTACGACCAAAAGAAATTTTCTGAAGCAGGTAGAAAAAATAAATTACAGTCTATTATTTCACCAAGAAGTAATCCAATTGAAGGTTCTTTATTGATACATCAACAAGCATATTTGTATTTATCGGATTTAGATAAAAATACATCTATAGATTACACTTTAAAAAATGGAGCGTATTTCTTTTTAATAGACGGAGAAGTTACCATTGCAGCCGAAACGTTAAACAATAGAGATGCCGTTGGTATTTCCGAAACGGAAACCGTTACCATTACAGCAAATAAAAACAGTAAATTATTAATTGTAGACGTTCCGATGGAATAGTTTCTTTTTTACAGATATTGTGTGTGAGTAATTTTTTATTTCTTTTAGAATTAACTAATTTTATTTTTCAAAAAATATAGAATTTGCTCACACATTTATCAATCAATAATTACGCATTAATTGATGTTTTAGAAATTGATTTTACCAAAGGTTTATCAATTATCACTGGAGAAACCGGTGCAGGAAAATCCATTTTATTGGGAGCCTTAGGTTTGGTTTTAGGAAACCGAGCAGATTTATCTTCGCTAAAAGATAATTCTAAAAAATGCGTTATCGAAGCAAAATTGCAAATTGCCAATTATAATTTAGCATCATTTTTTGAAAAAGTAGATTTAGATTACGAGTCAGAAACTATCATTAGGAGAGAAATTCTTCCATCAGGAAAATCTCGAGCATTTGTAAATGATACTCCAGTTACACTTTCTATTTTAAATGAATTGAAAGTACAGCTTATAGATGTACATTCTCAACATCAAACTTTACAATTATCAGATAATAGTTTTCAGTTTTCTATTGTAGATGCTTTAGCAAAAAATAAAGAAAAAGTAGCTTCTTATAAAAAAGGATATGCTTTGTTACAAAAATTACAAAAAGAACTTTTACAACTTCAAGAAAAACAAAAAGAAGCCAACCAACAATACGATTATAATTTACACCTGTTTAATGAGTTAGAAGAAGCTAATATTACTATTGATGAGCAAGCAGAGCTAGAAGAAAAGCTAGAAAAATTAAATAATGTAGAAGATATTAAACTAAACTTAGCAGAGGCTTTATCAATTTCTATAAATGAAGAAATTGGTTTACAATCTTTACTACATGCTTTGCAGAATAAGTTAACTAACATTTCCTCTTTTTCAAAAGAATACCAAGAATTATCTGAAAGAATTTCATCTGTAAAAATAGAATTTGATGATATTATTGACGAATTAGAATCGGCTAATGACAATGTAGACTTCAATCCAAATGAAGCTGAACAAATTAACGATCGTTTGCAATTGTTGTACAATTTGCAAAAAAAGCATTACGTAAATTCTAATGAAGCACTATTGGTTGTTTTTAAAGAATTATCTCAAAAAGTAGCAACAGTTGAAAGTGCAGATGAAGTAATTAATCAAAAGCAAAACGAAATTAATATAGTAGCTAAAAAACTAGATGATTTGGCAGCTCAAATTTCAAAAACAAGAACAACAGCAATTCCAAAATTAACCAAAAAACTAGAAAACATTTTAGCAGATTTAGGAATGAAAAATGCTCGTTTTTCAATTAATATTACCTTAAAAGACACTTATTTTTCGAATGGAAAAGATGAGTTGTCATTTTTATTTTCTGCAAACAAAGGTGGTAATTTCGGAGAGTTAAAAAAGGTAGCTTCTGGTGGAGAGCTATCTAGAATAATGCTTTCTGTAAAAGCCATTTTATCTGAAAACATACAATTGCCAACCATTATTTTTGATGAGATAGATACAGGTGTTTCTGGAGAAGTTTCTAATAAAATAGCGCATATTATGCAACAAATGAGTGAAAATATGCAAGTAATTGCAATTACTCATTTACCACAAATTGCTTCAAAAGGGAAACAACATTATAAAGTATTTAAAGAGGATAAAAACGGAATTACTTCAACCAATTTAAAGCAGTTAAATCAAGAACAACGAATTACAGAAATTGCAGAAATGTTAAGCGGAAAAGATATCTCAGCCTCTGCTTTAACTCATGCAAAAGAATTGCTAAGTCTTTAAAATTTTAGAATAAGCACTTTTTAAAGAGCGCTTCTTTTTTAGATTTTAAAACAATTATATTTGCAAAATAAAACAAATAGCTAATAGCTATAGACTAACGTCTAATGTGTAAGAACTAAAAAATATGTACAATTTACTTAAAGGAAAAAAAGGAATTATATTCGGAGCTTTAAACGATCAATCCATTGCTTGGAAAGTTGCAGAAAGAGCACATGAAGAAGGAGCAGAGTTTGTATTAACAAATGCGCCAATTGCAATGAGAATGGGACAATTGGATGCTTTAGCAGAAAAAACAGGTTCTCAAATAATTCCTGCAGATGCAACTTCTATGGAAGATATTACCAATTTGGTAGAAAAATCTATGGAAATTTTAGGAGGAAAAATAGATTTTGTTTTACACTCAATAGGAATGTCTGTAAACGTAAGAAAAGGGAAACATTACACAGACCCAAAATATGATTTTACAACCAAAGGTTGGGATGTTTCTGCAGTTTCTTTCCACAAAGTAATGAACGTTTTATACAACAAGCAAGCTATGAACGAGTGGGGAAGTATTGTTGCGTTAACTTATATGGCGGCACAACGTGTTTTTCCAGATTATAATGATATGGCAGACAATAAAGCATATTTAGAATCTATTGCAAGAAGCTTTGGTTACTTTTTTGGAAGAGATCATAAAGTTCGTGTAAATACCGTTTCACAATCGCCAACACCAACTACTGCAGGTAGTGGAGTAAAAGGTTTTGATGGATTTATTTCTTATGCAGAAAAAATGAGTCCTTTAGGAAATGCAACAGCTTTAGAGTGTGCAGACTACACAATTTCATTATTCTCTGATTTAACTAAAAAAGTAACACTACAAAATTTATTTCATGATGGAGGATTCTCTAACATGGGGGTTAGTGACGACGTTATGGAAAAATTTGAATAAAACTTTAATCCTATAAATAGAAAAACCTCATAATTATAGATTTATGAGGTTTTTTTTATTCCAAAAGATTATTAAATTTTTTAAAAAGCTTCCGCAATATTTATATACGGGTATCTAGAATCTTCACCAAAACCGTAATCGAATCGAATATTCAATCGTTCTTTTTTATCTAACATAAAACGCAATCCAGCTCCAAAATTTAGTTTCAATTCATTAATTTTCAATTCGTTTGATTTGTTAAATACATCTCCTGCGCCAGCAAAAACGGTAAACCCAAAACGACTATCTTTAAATGTTTTTCTATATTCTACTTGAGCTGCTATCATGTTTTCTTCAATAAATCGACCTTCAATATAACCTCTCATTATTCTGTCACTTCCAAAAAGAGCTAATTCCGAAAAAGGAACATCATCATTTGCAAAATGGCCTACAGCTTGAAAAGCCAAAACATTATTTTTGTCTTTGGTAAGTGGAATGTAGTGACGTAAATCGAAACGAGTCAATTTGTACTCATTTGTTCCTCCAAGTACTTTTCCGTAAAAACCTTTGGTAACTTCTAAATACCATCCCTTAGAAGCATTTAAAATATTGTCTCTACTATCATACAATGCAGCAAACTCAAAACCTACAGCAGTAAATCCATCAAAACCAGCAGGTTTATTTGTGTCTAATAAACCATTTTCTTCAACATTAACATTAAAAACGCTATTGTACCTTACACCACCACCTAAAAATAAGTAACGTGTAAAAAGTTGCTTCATTATAATTGGTTCAATAAGAATTTGATAATTATCGTAAATTTCTTCATTTTCTTCTTGAGTGTTTCTCCCAATTCCGTAATACAATCTTGGGTAGTTCTGAAAAAGAATATTTCCAGAAATTACCCATTCTTCTTGATTTGTAAAAATTTCGAAACCAGAATACAGAAAAAACTGATTATTAAGTGTGTATAAAAAAGAAATAGGCATATTAGAAGTTCTAGTTTCTTCACCACTTCCATCAAACTTAAAAAGATATTTTGCACCAACACCAAAACCTAAACTAGTCTCGGGAGAATAACTAATAATTGGTGCAGCAATAAATTTAGACAAATATAATGTGGAATCTTTTTCTACTTTTTTCTTGTTAGGATAGAAAGTAAAATTTTCCACAAAATTGTCTAAACCTTGTGCATTGTTAGATAATGGAAGTAAAAATAATAGGACTGCTAATTTTAATATGGTTTGCGTATTCATAGTTTTTATTTATACCACAAAATTAAAGCTTAAATAAAATTATGTTAATCCATATGAATAAAATAGTAACAGAAAAGAAAATGAAAATTTTTTAGAGCAGAAACCTGCTTTTCGTTGCAATCTTTTTTATGCTTTTTTCTTAGTCATTGCTAGTTTACAAAGTAATCTCATTTATACTTTACTTCATTCGTACCTCATTCGTAATTACGCTAACTTAGAAATAAAAAAAAGGATTTCCACTGCAATCAGGGCTAAAACTTATACAGTAACTTAAATCATTTATAAATAAGGTATTGTTTTCTTATTTTTTTAAAATCCTGTAAATCTTTATCCCAACTTTGTCGAATTTCTTTTACGGATAGCCCAGCTTCAATTTGCTCTTGTAGTTTTTTTGTTCCTGCTAATTTGATAAAAAACAAATTAAAAAAAGGTTCTTTGGCGTTTGTTTTTTGATAAGCAGTATAAGATTCAATGAGCCATTGTAAATCAATCTTATTTAAATTCTGTATAGTTTGTAAATCTTTTCCGTAACAAATTTTATTTTCATGTTTTGGGTATTTTGCACCTTCATTTGGTTTTGGAGTATAGGAAAAAAGAAATTCTTTTGAATCAAATTTAGGGTGTCCAAAAATTTGAAATTGCATATTTGTTCCTCTACCCACAGCAACGGTTGTTCCTTCAAAAAAACAAAGACTTGGGTATAGATTTATACTTTTACTGTTCGGTAAATTTGGAGATGGTTTTATTGGGAGATGATAGTTTGTTTTGTGTGTGTAGTTTTTAATAGGTATTACAGTTACATTACACTTTATTTTATTTTTCAGCCAATTTTCACCATTAATCATTTGTGCATATTCTCCAATTGTCATTCCGTAAACAACAGGAACAGGGTGCATTCCCACAAAGCTTTTGTGTTCTTTTTCTAGAATTGGTCCATCTACATAATGTGCATTGGGGTTTGGTCTATCTAAAATTATTAAAGAAATATTTTGTTCTGCACAAGCCTCCATAACATAGTGTAAAGTAGAAATGTATGTGTAAAATCTTGCGCCAACATCTTGAATGTCAAAAATAATAACATCTAAGTTTTCTAATTGCGATGCAGTTGGTTTTTTGTTTTTTCCGTACAAAGAAATAATAGGAAGCCCTGTTTTACTGTCTTTACCATTTTTAATCAATTCGCCAGCATCTGCTTTACCTCGGAAACCATGTTCTGGAGCAAAAACTTGTTGTACAGCAATTTTTAAATTTAATAAGCTATCGACTAAGTGAGTAAATTTATTATTTCTGTTATTTTCTATAACAGAAGTTTGGTTAGCAACAACACCTACTTTTTTGTCTTTTAATAGATGTTCATATAAATTCGTTTGTGTTGCACCAGTTTTTATAGATTTAGTTTCATTATGATCTGTTTTTTGAGCGCAAGAAATTCCGCAGAAAACAAAAGCAAGAAACCAGCATAAA
>CAYPHE010000151.1:0-6274 GCA_964410075.1 uncultured Polaribacter sp. | reverse complement strand
ATTTTATTTGGGCTTCAATTTTATTTATGGTTACAAAGTAGAAAAACGGTTACTATTCAAAACTAAAAGAATCACTTAAAATATTTTTTAAGCGATTCTTTACAGTTCAATTTATTTATAGTAATGTTAATTTTGCACTATAATTTTTTTAGTAATGTTAGCCCCTAATTGTGTTTTAATATTTACCATATAAATTCCTTGTTTTAAATTTAGGTCTACAAACGTATTCCCATTTGAACTAAAAGTTTTTTGTGAAACTCTTTTCCCTAGCATGTTATAAATAGACAATGTAGATTTTGAACTAGTTAAATTACTAATATGTAATTGCTTGTTATAAAAATTTAAGCCTACCTCATTTAGAGCTTGATCTTTTGTAGAAGCTGTTGCATCGGCGTAACTATATAATTCTGCGCCTGTTTCTTCTTTAGTTCCCATAAAAAATACATGAGTAGAGGTACTAAATACTCCTCTTATTCTACTAAAATCATCATTTGTTATATTAGTTAAGTTGTTCTCATTTCCATCTGTTTTCCATAAACTAGAACCATTTACAAAGAATAATTCGTTGTTATAAATTGCCAATGCATCCTCTGCATTAAAGACAGTATTTGCGTCTGCTATTACCATCGTGCCATCTTCTGTTCCGTCAGATTTCCATAATTTCCCTCCTCCTTTAAAAAAAATTTCTTCTTTAAAGAGAATTACTTTTCCATCTTGAAAACCACCATCTCCAATTCTTGCACCTATTTCTTTAATTTTTATGGTGCCATCTTCTGTACCATCTGTTTTCCATAGATCGTACTTTTGATGTTCTCCGCTCTTTTCACCTCTACTTTTGGCAAAGAAATAAAGTTGATTATTATAAATTACAAACTGAGCAGGTTCTGAGTCTGGAAAATTAGTTTCAGATATGTTCTTAACCATGTATGTGCCAGTTTCTGTACCATCACTTCTCCATAATTCTTCTCCAATACTCGTATCACTTTCTGCAGCAAAATATAAAATGTCATTAAAAACAATTGCGTGTTCTAAAGCAGAATTAATACCTCCTTTATTTCCTTCTCTAATATCTTTAACTAATACCGTACCTGCTTCTGTACCATCACTTCTCCATAATTCATTTCCTGTTTCTGGGGTAAAACCTACAAAGAACAAGTAGTTAGAATTGCTAATTTTTGACCTGTTAAAAAAACTACTTCCAGAAAGCACATCTTTTACCTTGGTTATGCTTTTGCCATTGTATTTAAAAAGACTTTGACCAAAGTTTTGGAAAGTTGGTGTAGTAACCCTGTAATCCGCAGAAAAATAAATATCTCCTTTAAATAATGCTAAATCAGTCATGGATTTAAAATTATTGTAAAGATCTTTATCAGGATTTACTACTTTATTGGAATTTCCATCAGTAATTAAAAGACTTTTACCTGTAGCTATGTAAAGACTATCATTTGTAGTTAAATAAAAATTAGTATACTCTTCCAATTCTGTTGTAATTGGGGTAGTCCCAAATAAAGGAGGAGCTTCATAAGTAATTACTTTGGTGCCAACCTCTGTTCCATCAGATGCTATTGCTCTTCTTTTACGATCAAAAACTGCTTCTGAATACAGTTTGTTTTTAAAGGTAAATGAATAATCAAATGTTGAATTGTTTGTGCCTGGATTCAAATCTTTAACTAATGAGATTTGAGCAAAAGATGCTACTGAAATTGCCGTTAATGATAATACTGTTAGTAATTTTGTTTTCATAATTTTTGTTTTTTTATCTAAATAATAACCCTATTGAAAAGGTGGTTGCTCCTACTTCTTTTTTGTAATCTGGACCTTCATCTGTATACTTTTTTAAGTTAGAACTAAGTGTTACATAAATACCATTGTAAATATTATATGCAGCTCTAACTCTAAATTCTCTTATTCTATCCGCAGCTTCTCCTTCGTTTCGTTTTCCTCTAGAATATTCCGCAAAAACATTTAAATAATCATCTAATTGATAGTCTGCTATGATTGAATACCCATAAGTACCAAAATCTTCTTTACCGTTTCCTAATGCTGGACCAGAAAGTAAAGTAGAATTAATAAAAACGGAAGCTCCAATAGCTAGATCTGAATTAGAAGTAATTTCAATTGGGCTGTTATAGGTTACATAACCTACACCAAGTTGAAATGGCTGTAAAAAATCTTTTTCATCTCCACCTAAATATCCATCTAAAAAAGTTCCAGCAACACTAGAAACATCTAGTCTTATATATGTATTACCTATAGCAACATCTATATCATATAAAAAATGGTTGACTTTAATTCCGCTTATATCTGAAATGGTGTTTCCATTTTCTACGTGCGTATAAGAAGCACTACCAAATTGATATAAATTGTAACCGAAAAATAAATTAGGTCTTTCTTGAGCGCTTACTTTTAAAAGCATAAAAAGTAATAAAAATGCGAGTGTTAGTTTGGTTTTCATAAAAAGGCTTTTTTATTCTATGTTAAAAAACAGTACCCAAACTCTCAGTTGTTAACACTCTAAAAGAAATATTGAGACAGGTACTGTTTAGAAAATATTGTACTTTTTAGAGCATATTGTTAACACTCCAAAAGTAGTTTTGGATAGAAAAAATTTTATAAGGGAAACGCTTTAAAAAGCTAAGGCAAAGACCTTATTTTTTAATTAGCAAACTGAAGTTAGTAGGCAGTTTATAAAAACAGCAGGAATTTAAAGTGGCAGTAAGCAATGAACAGTTAACTGACTACTGACTAACAAATTCCATTTCTTAATGCAAAACGCACCAAAGCAACTACATTATGTACATCTAGTTTTCGCATAATATTTGTTCTATGTACATCTACGGTTTTTGGGCTAATAAAAAGTTTTTCACCAATTTCTATATTGCTTAAGCCTTTACAAATTTGAATGATAATTTCCTTTTCACGTTTTGTTAGTTCATTTACTAAAGGAGAAACTGTAGTTGTTATGGTAAAATTTTGAGATGGTTTATTATCTAAAATAGCTTTGGTAACATCTGCATTAAAATAATTTTCTCCTTCGTGCACTTTTTGTAAAGCAAAGCACAATTCTTTACTGGCAACGGTTTTCAGTAAATAACTTTGTACGCCTAAATCAATCATCTTTTTTATGGTGTACGAATCTTGATGCATAGATAACATCACAATCTTTACAGAATGACCTTCTGCTATTAACGCTGAAGCACAATCTATTCCAGACATAATTGGCATATCTATATCTAATAATAAGATATCTACTTGGTGGTTTTGTACAAAGTCTAAGGCTTCTTTTCCGTTATTAACTACTGAAATAACTTTAAAGTCTTTATGGTTATCTATATTAGTTTTTATACCATCTGCAATTAATGGGTGATCATCTGCAATTACAACTTTTATTGCCATTTATAAAGGTATTTTTATTGTAGTTAATGTTCCCGTTTGCTCGGAATTGAAGTTAACAGACCCTTTTACAATATCTATTCTACTTTTTATATTTTGTAAACCAATCCCTTTTTTTGACGTTTTAGAAAAACCTTTACCATCATCTTCTAACATAAAAACAACATCTTGTTCTGTTTTTATTAATTGAATTGATACTGAAGTAGCTCCGCTATGCTTTATGATATTATTGATAAGCTCTTGAGTAATTCTATATAAGGTAACTTCTATTTTACTATGCAAACGTTCACTAATATTTACATACTCAAAATCGTGCTTTATTTCTTTTGGACGCAAGCTGGTTTCAAATAACTCTTTTAATGCAGTAATTAATCCTTTTTCTTCCAGAGCTCTAGGCATCATTTGATGGGAAATGTTTCTTAATTCTGAACTGGAGCTTTCTAGTTGAGCTATCAATTTTTCTGATTCTGGTTTTTCTGCCAAACCTAATTTAATAAATACATTTCTAGAATTTATAATAATAGCTCCTATTTGTTGCACAATTCCATCATGTAATTCTCTTGCAATTCTGGTACGCTCTTTTTCTTCTGCAGTAATGATGGATTGTAAGTTGTTTTCTTTTTCGTTGGCAATGGCTAATTGATGCTTTCTCTTATTACGCTGAAATAAAGAAAATCCAATCAATAAAACAACAACTAAACCACCCATCAAGCCAAAAGAAACTTGTCTTTGTTTATTTAGGTTTAGTTCTGTAGTGGCTTTTTCTGCTTGAGTTTGTAAAAGTTCTTTTTCTTTTTTTTCAGTTTGGTATTTGGTTTCTAGTTCATTAACAATTTTTTTATTTTCACTATTAAAATTTTCTTTAAGTAAATCATAATATTCATCATTATAAGCAATTCCTTTTTCTATATTGCCAAGTGCAAAATTTGAGATAGCCAAAGTATGATAAGTTTCCTCTGCATAAAATGCAAAATCTTTATTATTATTAAGAATCCCTTTTGCTTCTTTTGCATATTTTAAAGCAGTTTTATACTTTCCTAAAGCTATATAGGTTCTAGATATATTTTCAAAAAGAATCATTTTTTCTTGAGAACTTAAAGGAAATTTCTGATCCCGGTTCATAGACAGCTTGTAATATTCTAAAGTCTTTCCATATTGATTCATTAGATAATAAGTGTTACCCAAGTTTTGATAAACTTTATACAATGTATCTAGATTACCAACCTCTTTACACTTCTCTATACAATCTAAAAAATTTAAAATAGCATTTTCATAATCCTTTAGACCTTTATAGCAAATCGCCAAATTGTTTAAAGAAACTGTAAGACCAAAAAGATCTCCTTCTTTATCTCTTATCTTCTTCGCCCTTAAATGATAATCAATTGCTTTTTCATATTGTTTTAATTCTTGATAAACAAGACCTATATTACTAAGAGATTTTGAAGCACTTCTTCCCAGTTCCTCATCCAGCTTTAAACTTTCAATAAAATATTTTTGAGCCTTTATCAAATTACCATTATTCTTATGATACATTCCCAAATTATTTAGACATTTAGTCTCAAGATCTCTAAAGTTTTTCTTTTTACTTAAATCTAACGCTTTTTCAAAATAATATCTTGCAGAATCTTGAATACCAGAAATGATATAGTAAACTCCCTTTATATTTACAGCATCTATGAAGGATTTTTGAAGTTTTTTAGATTTACTTAGTTCTAAAGCCTGTTCTACTTGCTTTTTTGAAGTAGGAAGATCTTGAAAAACATTCTTAAAACTCAACTTTAGTAGCGTTCTTACTTTTATTGAGTCTTCTTTTCTATTTTTTGTGATTTTATATTTAAGTAATTCATTATTTAAACTATCAATTACTTTATTATTTTGAGAAAAAACAGGAAATTTAAATAATAGGAAAAGCAACAAAAACACAGCGTATTTTTTGCTTTGAAAAAGTAAAAACATATTTTTTTGGTTAGTTGTCTGGTAAACAAATATATAGAATAGCAATAAAAATTACAAGCTAGAAAAATTAAACGATAAAAAAAAACCCGCCAATAAGCGGGGTTTTTACATAATTTATACAACTAAAAAGATTATTTAAAATCTTCCTCGGTTACTCCTTCGTTAATTTTTATTTCTTGAACTGTAAAATTTAAATCCATTGGACCCATTTTTGAACTTACCTTGTGTGGAAATAAAATACCGCTTACGGCTTTGTAATCATTAAAAAAAGTAGGAACAGCTACTTCATCTCCATCTGGCCCCTTACCCATTTGAGTTTCTTTTACTTTTAACCCAGATACTATATCATAAAAGAATTCTTTTTTGCCTTTTTTAATTACATAAGCATTTTTACCTTCTAGTGGTTCAATTCTATCTAAAATGCCATCTAAAAGACCAAACTCGGCAAAAATATCTGGAGAAGCTTTTGCTTCTTCTAACTGCTCACCCAACATTTCTTTTCTTTGTCCCCTAGACTCTATATACCCCGTTTTACCGTTAAATACCATTTTTTGAAAAGTTTGCCCCATTCCTGTAATTTCAAATAACGATTTGTTGTACATTGCTTTATTAAGCAATGTTATATCAATACCTTGTACTTTTGCTGTTGAAGTAATTTGAAGTGTTTCAACATCTTGTATTTTTTCTACACCTCCAATTGCTTTAAAATAATTGCTTACAACATTTTTGGCTGTCATTCCTTCAGGAATTGGCAAGGTCATTTCTGGTTTTTCGGTAGGATTTGCTTCCTTATCAAAATATTTAATAACGTAATCTGTATTTTCTAAGTTTTTTAATACATCAATACCTTTACCAGTAATAATAATTCTAGCTTTATCTCCTTTAAAATAGTTAATAGCTGCATTTTGAACATCTTCTAAAGTAA
>CAYPHE010000150.1:0-6304 GCA_964410075.1 uncultured Polaribacter sp. | reverse complement strand
AGATTTGTTTTGCTTCTGATTTTGACAGTCTTTCGTGATTGTATAGTCTGTTTAATATCTGTTTCATTAAAAGCCCCTTTTAATTTCCCCAAAGGGGAAAAAATCATACTCAATTTATAATTTTTGCTTTGCAAAAATTCTTTATACATTTTCTGTTCATAAACTTGCTCATTCCTTCCCTTTGGGAAGGTTAGGATGGGCTTACATTTTTTATAAAATTAGTAACCAATTGCTCCCCAACATCAGTTAAAATAGATTCTGGATGAAATTGCACTGCAGAAATATTATATTCTTGATGTTCTAAAGCTTGTATTCCTCCATCTTCATCTCTCGCTGTTACCTTTAATTCATTTGGAAAACCTTTGTCTGTAGCCGACCAAGAGTGGTAACGTGCTGCTAAAAAGGTTTCTGGAACATCTTTAAAAATTACAGCATTTGTATCTGTTACTGTCATTTCTGTAGCAACTCCGTGGAAAACATCGTCTAAATTGATGATTGTTCCTCCAAAAACTTCTGTAATTGCCTGTAAACCAAGGCAAACTCCAAAAATTGGTTTTTTACCTGCGTAAGTTCTAATTACATCTTTTAAAATTCCTGCTTCATCTGGAATACCAGGTCCTGGAGACAACATAATAATATCGTAATTTCCTACGTCTGAAATACTGATTTCATCGTTTCTAAAAACTGCAGGGAAAATTCCTGTAATTTTTTCTACCATGTGTACCAAGTTATAGGTAAACGAATCGTAATTGTCTAAAATTAATATGTTCATAAGCCCACCCTAACCCTCCCAAAGGGAGGGGATTTTTTACTTTTTAATTATTTATTACACCCCTTTTTCAACTGTTAATTTCTGCTTCTAGTTACCTTTCCTAATTTCTCCCCTTTGGGGAGATTAAGAGGGGCTTTTATATCTTTTCCGCTAAAATCAACGCTCTTTTTAACGCTGCTAACTTATTATTTACTTCTTGTAATTCTTTTTCTTCATCAGAATGAATTACAATTCCTGCTCCTGCTTGATAGTACAAGGTTTTGTTTTTACTTACAAAAGATCGGATTGCAATAGCCAAATTTACAGAACCGTCTAAACCGATGATTCCTACTGCTCCGCCATAAAATCCACGTGACTGATTCTCGTATTTGTCAATCAATTCCATTGCTTTATACTTTGGCGCTCCACTTAATGTTCCTGCAGGAAAAGTATCTCCTACAATTTCTATAGGATTTCCTTTTAACTGACCAGAAACTGTTGATACCAAATGAATAACGTGACTGAAATATTGCACTTCTTTAAACACTTCAACTTCTACATTATCAGCGTGTTTACTTAAATCATTTCGTGCTAAATCCACCAACATTACGTGTTCTGCAGTTTCTTTTTTATCTGCTGATAATTTTTTACCCAACTGAATATCTTTAGCCATATCTCCCGTTCTTCTGAATGTTCCAGCTATTGGATTGATAGTGGCTTTTCCTGCAGATATTTTAATTTGTGCTTCTGGTGAAGACCCCATCAACTTGAAAGAACCGTAATCGAAAAAGAACAAATATGGAGAAGGGTTTATAGAACGCAATGCTCTATACACATTAAATTCATCACCTTTAAATTTCTGTTGAAATTGACGCGATAATACCAGCTGAAAAACATCACCACGTTTACAATGTGATTTTGCTTTTCTAACATACTCAATAAATTCTTCTCCTTTTACATTAGAAGTTTCCTCTCCAACAATTTCAAATTTTTGTGTATTGAATGCTTGTGCATCAATTATGGTTTGAATTTCTTTGATTCGAGATTCAGAGCCCTCTTCAATATTTTCTATCAAGGTCATTTCATCATTAAAATGATTGATAGCAATAATAAATCTATAAAAACTATACTGCATTAAAGGAATTGCAGAAGCAGCTTTGGCTACATTTAAGGAAATGTTTTCAAAATACTGAACAGAATCATAAGTTGTATAGCCATACAAACCATTGAAAGATTTTAATTCTGCAGGACAATCTAAATCGATAGCTTTACTGTAGCTCTCAAAAATTGAATTGAAATTCTTATCGATTTTTTTATTGGCCAACTGCACTCCATTTCGAGAAAAACTCAAATGATGATTTTCTGCTTTTATAGTTACCATAGGCTCAATAGCAATAAAAGAAAAACTTTCTTCTTTACTATGATAATCTGAACTTTCTAACAACAATGTATTGGCATATTTATCTCTAAAACGCAAATACAAACCTACAGGGGTTATTGTATCTGCAATTTTAGTTTTTGAAAGGGTTTTAAATTTTAAACCCCCTTTAATTCCCCCTAAGGGGGAAAACTTAGCTTCTTTTTTTATATTTTTCTTCATAATCTATCCGTATTGGCTCCTTCCCTTTGGGAAGTTTAGGATGGGCTTCATGAAAAAAGGCTTATCGTGAGATAAGCCTTTTTTTATATATTATTTACATACAGGTTAATTCTCACTTATAGACTAAGAGAGTTCCACCACCATGTATTGTTTGCTTTGTTTTTCATTTTAATGATACAAATTTAGAAACCTAATTTAACTTTACCAAGTTTTATTGAATTAAATTTTATTTTTTGATAATTTTTTTCGTGATAATTTCTTTTTGAGTCTTAATTTTTACTATATAAAAACCCGTTTTAAAATTCGTAAAGTCTATTCTATATTTATTTGATAAACCATTCATCTTATAAACTTGTTTTCCTGTAGCATTGTAAATTACAACCCCCTCCATTTTTTTATCTTGATGAAGTATAACTAATTCTGTTTCTACAGGATTTGGATACAGTTGTATTAAATTACTGGAGATCGGATTTTCTATTACTGATAACGCAATTCCTTGATTCTGATAAAATTTTAAAGCATTAGTAACATAAGCCAACGGAGCATTCCAATTTATGGTTACTTCGTTTGTAGAATACGAACACCAAGTATCTGAATAAGATTTAGCTGAAGTATTACTAGGGTAAGAACAATTATCTTGTTGTCCTGGTTGCGGACCACCAGCTAACATTCCTGGTATTGGAGCGGAAATTCCATCTGCATCAGAAATTCTATGGTGTGGCTTTACTGGAGTTACATCTCCAAAACCAGAAATAAGAGAAAAACCTGTTCCATTTCTGCCTAAAAGATAATCTATTGCTATATAAGCCACTTTTAAGTAAGATTCATCTTTAGATATTTCGTAGGCTTGTATTAAATACATTATTTGATTTGCCGCTACGCTACTGCTTCCCCAGACATAATCATTACCTTCCATTCCAATTTTCATTGGAGAACCATTAATCTTAGTTTTTATATGATTTGCAGTTTCTAATAATTTAGATTGGGCTAATGATAAATTCAATTCGTTTAAAAGAGAAGTATCATGATGACTTATAGAAAACAAAGCTAAACTACCAACACTTTGCCAACTAGGAACACCGTTACTGATGCTATTTATATTGATGTCGTTTTTAAACTGTTCTTCTTTTGTTGTAATAAATAATTCTGTTGCTGCCCATTGAAATTCATCTGTTACATTTCGGTCTCCATATTCACCTGTTCTAACCCCAGTAGGATTGGTAAAATAATTTGTAGGATTTGCTTTTGCCCAAGCATATGCTCCTTTAGCCGCATCTCTTAAAAGTTTACTATAACCAGGTTTTTCAGTTTCGTAATTGGCAAAAATTCTTGAAGCTTGAGCGGTTACTGCTGCAAAATTTAACGCAGCAGATGTACTTTTTCTAACAACATAACGAGTAGCGGTATATCTATTTGGCATAATCCTACCCGAAAAATTTAATCCTGTTAGTTTGTGATAAACACCTCCATCGTTAGGATCTTGCATATCTAACATCCAATCTAAATTCCAAATAACTTCATCTAAAAGATCTGGTAAATTATTTCCAGATTCTGGAATATTTAAATTTTTAGATTGATAATAGGATTTATAATGTTCAAAAGCAGCTAATAATGTATACGTTGATATTCCACTGTTTACTATGTATTTATTATAATCACCTGCGTCAAACCATCCTTTAGGAGCAGAAATAATTGTACCGCTAGGTCTAGCAGCTGTAGCAGCTGATGAATGCACTCTTACCTGAGTATCTGGCAAGCCTGATGTTCTTGCCCAAGTGCCACCGTGTTGAGTAGTAATTGCTGTACTTGCTCTATTGTAATAAAAGTATTTTAATGCTGCTAGAGATAAATCATCATAAACATTATCGTTAATAGTAAAAGCTTGTTTTTTACCTTCAACATCTATGGTATATTTTCCCTGAGTGTCAATTTCTGAAAAATCTATAATTGATGCATATTCTTGTGCATCTGACCAAAAAGTAGGATTGGACGTTACTCCTGTTTTTACAGTAGTTCCACTTTCATTTTTTATTGTATAATCTAATGGTACAAAATTAACTGGTGATGTAATATTAATAGTCTTATCTCTACCTATTAAATAGCCAACTTGATTGTACCTAATTGAAAAGTTTTTAGTCTCTTGTTGAGCTACCTCTAACAAATATCCAAAACTTACCCAATCAATTTCTATTGTTCCATTATATTTTCCTACTCCAGGGTTTGCATAAATTAATAAATTTCTAATTTTTGTAGCATCTACAGAACATGGAGCTGACTTACATGGCCCACCAAAAGCACCATCAAATAATTTATTTGTAAAATCGAACTCATAAATTGCAAAATTTCCACTAAGCTGAACAGATGTTGGATTCTGATTGGTAATGTAACCTGTTTGATCTCCTAAATCTAATCTTAACTCTAAGCCAGGAGATGCTTTTGCTCTAATAAAAACCTTTGGATTTTTAGAAATATCTACAGAAGTATTTGATCCGTTAGTATGAAGACTATATCTAACGGAAGCCCATTGTCCTCCGTTTCCATTTCCTTTTATTTGAAGGTTTTCGTTTGCTAAATTGGTTGTAAAACCTGTTGGAATACTAGATATATTTTTTATTGCTCCATTAAATTCATCTGTATAAATTGGATTTTGTGAAAAGAGATTACTAGAAAAAACAAATAGTAATACAAAAATAATTTTTGAGTACATAACTGATAAAAAACGGACAAATTACGAATTTAACAGAAACTGAAACCTATAGTACTAATTATTTTCTTAAGACTTTAACATTCTTATTCTAGTTTTTTACTAATAAAATCGAATGAAAAATTTCATAGAATTTATTCTTTAATAAAAGTAAATCCTATGAAATTAATTTGCAGTTGTGTTAGCAATTGATGTAATACGTTTAATTTACCCTTTATTCTAATAGCTTATCGAAATTGTAGAAGTAAAAATTCTTTTCATCATTCATGGCAACAAACAACCCTGATGAAAAGGTTTCGTTTAATGGCACAGTTGTTACCTCACAACCATCTGTAGCAATAGTAGACAAATTAATTGCTTTTACGAATTCGTTTGTTTTTCTATCAAAAAGATTAAATTGTCCAATCTGTTGGTCTGAAACAATTAAGCAACCTGAATTCTCACTTGTTTTTGCGATGGCAATTCCTTCAATATCTCTAAAAAAATGTTCACCTCCAAAACAAGCAATTTCTTCATTTCCTTTTGAAGGTTCTGCATGATATTTGCGAATACCATGTTCTTCATCTGAGTAATAAACGAATCCTAGCTCAGCATCTACAGCTATAGCTTCTATTTCTTTCTTTTTACTGAACTTTCCAAATTTTCTTACTAAAGTTGCAACAACTGTTTTATCTTTTGAAGATAACTTGTACTGATATAAATACCCATCTTCTGGTCCTGATTTTCTACCTACAATCGCATAAAAAACATTGTCTATTGGCGATTTGTACAATGCAATTCCCATTGGTAATTTTAAATTGACATCGGTTTCATCCTCAAAAACTTTAAACCCACCATTATCTAAAGGTTGCATATTTGGCACAGAAAATAAGCGAATTTGTTGTTCTTCTCTTTCTGTAAAAGCCAAGACATCTACTTTTGTAGAATCATTCAATTGAAAACCATAGTTAACATCTACATTGTTAGGTCTTTTTATGTTTCTTATTGTTTTTTCTTCGATGATTTTCCCTTGTAAATCATAAGCATAAATAGCTCCATTGGTTTCTTTATCGGTACCAAAAACAATACTTTTTGATGCATCTTTTGGATTTATCCAAATTGCAGGATCGTCTGTATCATTTAATGCTTTTTCTGAAATTATATCTGGGGTAATTGGGGGAAGCTTACTTGTTTTTACGCAGGAAAAAACCAATAAACTGCCTAGTAATAAGGCAGTTTTATTGATTATTTTTATTGGATTTGAAATCAT
>CAYPHE010000149.1:0-6306 GCA_964410075.1 uncultured Polaribacter sp. | reverse complement strand
CTTTACAGAGTGGTAAACAAGAATTGTTTGAGAATATTATCAACCAATATATTTAATAAAATAAATAATTTTTGTTAATAAACTAAGAGTAAGTTGCTTTAAAGTAACTTACTCTTTTTTGTTACAAAAGAAATTTAAAGCTCATATTTTTAAGTTTCCTGCTTTCGCAGGGATGACAGCGCACGAAGTATTCTTTTTAATTACACTATTGTGACTCCTTATTGGTTTTGTAACACCAACAGTTCTTCTATAAAACCTCTTTGGTTGGACAATCTTGGTATTTTATGCTGCCCGCCTAGTTTTCCTTTTTCTTTTAACCAATCATAGAATAAATTTGGTCTTGCTTCGTGTATTTTAGGTAAAGCCAAGGTCATGTTGTTGTAGCGCTTTGCTTCGTAATCTGAGTTGATAGATTTTAAAGAGTTGTCTAATATTTCAGTAAAGAAATTTAAACTTTTAGGCGCTTTTTTAAATTCAATCATCCACTCGTGTGCCCCATTCTTTTTTCCTTCCATAAAAATTGGTCCTACAGTATAATCAGTAATTATTGCTCCTGTTTTTTCACACGTTAATTTTAAAGCATCTTCTACATTTTCAATATTCAATTCTTCACCAAAAACATTAATATAGTGTCTAGTTCTTCCTGTAATTTTTATTCGATATGGTTTTAATGAGGTAAAACGAACCGTATCTCCAATCATATAACGCCATAAACCAGCATTGGTGGTTATTAATAAAGCATAATCTATACCTTTCTTTACTTTTCCTATAGGAATAGCTTCAGAATTTTCGCCTTTATACTGTTTCATGTCTATAAACTCATAGAAAATACCATAATCTAACATTAATAATAATTCCTTGGAATCATTCCTATCTTGAATGGCAAAAAAACCTTCGGATGCATTGTATGTTTCGTAATATTTAAAGTTCGTTTTTGGAATTAGTTTTTCGTATTGCTCTTTATACGGGTTAAAATTTACACCGCCATGAAAATACACTTCTAGGTTGGGCCAAACTTCTAATATGTTATTTTTCCCAGAGCGTTCTAAAACTCGGTTTAGCAACACCAACATCCAACTAGGCACACCAACTAAACTGGTAATATTCTCGTTAATGGTTTCATCTATAATAGCTTCCATTTTAGTTTCCCACTCGCTCATCAACGCTACTTCTTGGCTTGGCGCTGAACTAAAATCTGCCCAAAATGGCATGTTTTCTATAATAATTGCAGACAAATCTCCGATGTAAGAGTTGTTATCTAAGTAAACTTCAGAACTACCGCCCAAACGCAACCCTTTACCTGTAAACAATTTTGCATCTTCGTTATTGTTAATATACAAACACAACATGTCTTTTCCTGCCTTCATATGACAATACTCTAAAGCTTCATCAGACACAGGAATAAATTTACTTTTTGCATTTGTAGTTCCACTAGATTTTGCAAACCACTTTATAGCAGTTGGCCAAAACAAATTTTGTTCGCCATTTCTACAACGTTCTATTAAAGGTTCAAACGTTTCATATTTTTGAATGGATACTTTAGTAGTAAACTCTTTGTAATTTTTTATGGTAGAAAATTCGTGTTCTTTACCAAACTCAGTATGTTTTGCTGTTTTAAGCAATTTAAACAACACCTCTTCTTGAACTTCTTTCGGATACTTTAAAAACAATTCAATTTGGTGTTTTCGTTTTCGTAAAAACCAAGAAATTATAGAGTTGATAAACTGAAAAGGCATAGAAATTCGTAAATTTGTTAGGGTTGAATATTTTTAGCGATTATGCGTTTTGTTTCAGCTAAAAATACTAAAATTTATAACAATGAAGTACCAAGGAGTTCTAAAAAAAATGGCAACAGAAAATGCAGATGAAATTCAGTATTATTTAGACATGAAAACCGATTTTCTAAATATGAACCAATTACTGAATAAAGAAATTACTTTAGAATTTGTTACTTACGAATGTTTACATTGCCATTTAGAAAAAGAAATTTATAGACAAGGTTTTTGTAAAAGTTGCTTTTTTGACATACCTCAAGCAGCAGATTGGATTATGAAACCAGAGTTGAGTAAAGCACATTTAGACGAAGAAGATCGTGATTTAGCCTACGAAAAAAAGGCACAATTGCAACCACATATTGTGTATTTAGCAAATTCTAGCAATGTAAAAGTTGGTGTTACTAGAAAAACACAAGTACCTACAAGATGGATAGACCAAGGTGCACATGAAGCTATAGAAATTGTAGAAACCCCAAATAGATATTTAGCAGGAATAACAGAGGTTGCTTTAAAAGAACATGTTGCAGATAAAACCAACTGGCGCAAAATGTTAAAGAATGATGTGGATGACGAAGATTTGGTAACGTGGAGAAATCGTTTGCAAAAGTTTATTCCAGATGAAGCCGCTGCATATTTTATTGAAAGTAATTCGGAAACAAATTTGAACTTTCCTGTTAAAAAATATCCTGAGAAACCAAAAAGTTTGAATTTAAAAAAGACCCCGAAATACCAAGGAAAGTTAGTTGGAATTAAAGGGCAGTATCTCATTTTTGAAGATGATACTGTATTTAATGTAAGAGCTAACGAAGGTTTGGTAGTTGCTTTTGAAGTTTAACATGAAAAAGCTGAAAAATTAAAAAGATTTAAAAATGATATGCTGAGCTTATCGAAGCATTTTAAAGAATAAACTGTAAACTCTTACGATTATGAAAAACAACTTACTAAAAGTAGCTCTTGCGCAAATTGCTCCGGTTTGGTTGAATAAAGAAAAAACACTAGAAAAAATTGAAAACTCTATTGTAGAAGCTGCTAAATCAAACTGCGAACTCATTGTTTTTGGAGAAGCCTTATTACCTGGTTACCCTTTTTGGTTAGCGTTAACAGGTGGAGCAGAATGGGATACTAAAGTAAATAAAGAGATTCATGCACATTATGTAAGAAATTCAATTACTATTGAAAAAGGAGAATTAAATACTGTTTGCAAATTGGCCAAAGAACATAAAATCGCTATATACTTAGGCCTGATAGAAAGAGCGCAAAATCGAGGAGGACACAGCATTTATGCGAGTTTGGTTTATATCAATCAACAAGGAGAAATTAAATCTGTACACAGAAAATTACAACCAACTTATGACGAACGATTGACTTGGGCTCCTGGAGATGGAAACGGCTTGCAAGTTCACCCTCTAAAAGAATTTACAGTTGGAGGATTAAATTGTTGGGAAAACTGGATGCCTTTACCAAGAACGGCATTATATGGTTTGGGAGAAAATTTACATATTGCTGTGTGGCCAGGAAGCGATCATAACACAAAAGACATTACCCGTTTTATAGCTCGAGAATCTCGATCTTATGTGATTTCTGTATCGAGCTTAATGCAAAAAACAGATTTTCCAAAAGATACACCTCATGTAGAAAAGATTTTAGAAAATGCACCAGATGTTTTAGCTAACGGTGGTTCTTGTATTGCTTCGCCAGATGGGGAGTGGCTTATAGCACCTGTTTTGCATAAAGAAGGATTAATTATAGAAACACTAGATTTTAATCGTGTATTAGAAGAGCGTCAAAATTTTGATGCCGTAGGACATTATTCTAGACCAGATGTTACCAAACTGCATGTTAATAGAGATAGACAGAGTACCGTTTCTTTTGATGATTAATTTGTAGTTATAAAAAAATAGAATATATACTCGTGTCATATCGACAGAATGAGGAACGAATGACGAGATATCTCATACCATTAAAATATGATTTTTAAACAAAAAGAAATACAATTACGGGCTTATAGAAGAGGGTTTCATTTGGTTACTCAAGAAATTCTTACTCAGTTTCCTGAAGTTAAGGAAATCAATGTTGGTTTTTTAAAAGTCTTTATAAAACACACTTCTGCAAGTTTAACCATAAATGAAAATGCAGACCCCACTGTTCGTGAGGATTTTGAAAGTCATTTCAACAAATTTGTTCCAGAAAACGCTAGTTACTACAAACATACTTATGAAGGTAGTGATGACATGCCCGCTCATATTAAAGCTTCTTTACTAGGAACTTCGGTAGAAATACCAATAACCAACGGAAGATTAAATATGGGAATTTGGCAAGGTATTTATCTATGCGAACATAGAAATTATGGAGGCGCTAGGCAGTTAGTATTGACTGCTTATGGGGTATAGTAGTTTTGTTTAGCAAATAAGCCATTAGTTTTTAATGGGTCTATATTTTGCTAGGTGTAATGTTTATTCTGGTTTAATTTTCACAATTTTATCTCCCTTCATGACAACTATGTCACTATTTTTTTCTTTCTTAAATTCCACCATTTTATCATAAACTTTTTCAAGTCCTTTCAAGATTTTTTCTTTAAGTTCTATTTGTTTATCTTTTGTTGTCATAAAACTGCTTTAATTTATTAAATTTTATTTTATCAATAACTGTCAAGTCTTCATCACTTAATTTTTGAGCAATCAACTCATGCTTTCCGAAAGAATTATCAAATATTAATGCTCCATCAATTATTGGTAAATAAATATCAAATAAGTTGTAAATTCCTTTTAAATATCTTCTCTCAATTACATCTTCAGGTATGTTATGACCTCCTTCGATTACTCTAATTTTTACACGTTCTTTAGCTAATTTAATATTATTTAACCAAAAAAATAATAATGTTACAGTATAACCTTGTTTCTCGGCTTGTATAATTTTATTTTTATAACTTTTAGTTGCTAGTGTTGTTTCAAAAGCAAAACTTTCATTGTCTTTTAAAAGTTCATTAATCCGATTAATCATTATTCGACCAGATTCAAAAGATACTTTTTCAGGCTGAAAAGGTGATAGTCCTCTTGCAATTTCATCTGCGTTTACAAATTCCTTACATTCTATAATTTCCGGAAGAATTGTAAATGAAGCTGTAGTTTTTCCCGCTCCATTGCAACCTGCTATTATATAAAGATTTTTTTCTTCCATTTCAACAAAATTAATTGTTTTCTAACTAATATTATTGAATAGAACACGGATTTTTTGCATTACACCTAATGTGTTTGTATATGGTTTGTTGCGTGTTTTAAGCACCTAATTTAGCAAATAAAAACCGAATAGAAAATCCGAGAGGATTTTCTTAAGTAGACTAGAACTAGCAATAAATTATATACGGCGTTGTACTGAGTTATTTTTTTGATTTATTTTTCAATTCTCTCTTTTTCTTTTGGTCAATTTGATATTCTTTACAGGCTTCGTCAATATATTCAGGATAACGTTTCAGAACACTTTCTATTCTGTCATATAGTGCTTGAGAATATTTATTTATGTAAGATTTTTTTCCTGATTTTATTGATTCGTGATATTTTGGGTTTCCTCTAATATTAAGTTTGAATATTAAGCAGCCAATTTGATATCTAGACAAATTAAATTCTTTTTCTAAATGAACTGATTGATATGGATAAGCAATATCTGTAGGCATTATTTTTCCATTATCTACAACGCCTGAAATTTCTCCTGCTAAAGTAAGTGCAGGTGCTCCTTCTTTTTCTACAAATTGACCTTCTTTTATAAATTTAATTTTGTCTAACAATTTTTCATCAACTAGAACTTTTTCGTTTCCAATATGAATTTCTCCTTTATATGTGTCCATAAAATGAATGTTCCTAGGTCCAATATCTGATATTTTTTCTATATGAGACAACCATAATTTTCTCTCTTTTTCTTTTTCCTTGATTAAAATATTAGCCAATTCAGGGTAAGAAATTTCTTTAGTTTCTCCTCTGTAACGATAATAAATTGCTCCTTCTCTTAATTTTTTATGTTTTGCTTTTTTGCATAAAATAGGTTTGTTTCTACATTCTAAAACCTCAATAACCCCAAAATTCAAATTATTAAACTCTACGGAACTTAAACTCCAATCAAATTCGTGAGAAAAGTATTCTTGAACAACTTGATTTATTTTGTTTGGGTCACATTTTTCAAACTTATCGTTAAGAAGTCCAATGGGTTTTCTTGGGGAATCTTTAATCCCGAATATAATTTTTCCACCACGATTATTTGCCATTCCAACCATAGACCTGATATATTCAAGTAATGAGTCTCCATAATGAAAACTTTGTTTGTATTCCAAATCAAAAGATTCTCTATTAATTAAATATCCTTTTGAATTTATTTGAAATTTGAAATCACTCATTTAGTTTGGTTGGGTTAATGCAGTACAATACATATTACAACTATCCCCTCTCTTCCAGCAATTTTTCCAACACCACCTCTACCCCATAATTGTCATTACTTTCGGTAGTAATTGTTGCCAATTCTTTAATGTCTTTATGCCCATTTT
>CAYPHE010000148.1:0-6362 GCA_964410075.1 uncultured Polaribacter sp. | reverse complement strand
AAACTTGTACAACATTAGGATCGTGCTGTTTTCTGTGAATGGTAGCAGCTTCGTATAACAATTCCATTAAAGGTTTGTTGTAGATTGCTAAAATTTCTTCTTTAGTCCAATTGTGTTTTGGTGTGCTCATTCAACTTTGTTTTTGGCAAAAATAAATATTATACCTTTAATTGAGATGAAGATAGTGGTTTTAATTTAATTGCTGATTGGTAACATGAAATCGTGTAATGGTAACATTGTTTTTCTAAGCACCTATTACTTGTATAGTTTTGATGAAAATAAATAATTTTATGAAATACTATATTAATGTAACAAGCCTTTTTTTGCTTTTAATAACAGCAGTTTTCTCTCAAGAAAAAACAGTACTAAAAGGTACAGTAAATAACTGGCCCACAGATTCTGTTTACGTACAAACGATGCCATTTTATTCTCCTCATTCTTCAGAATTAAAATCTTTAAAATTAAGTGAGGAAAATGTATTTGAATTTCAATTTAATGCTAATAAAGAAGCACCAATTGTTGTTCAGGTTTTTTCTAGTAAAAAAACAGCTAAAGCAATAAAAGCAGAGTTATTATTAAGCAATTATAAAGATAAATACTATTACGGATATTGTAATAAATTTTACACTCATGGAATAGCTACTTTTTTATTAGAACCGAATAAAACATTAGACGTTGCTCTAACGCATAGTGAAAGTAAGAGAAAATTAAATGCAAAAGTGGCTAATGCTTTTAGAGAAAAAGGCCTTAAAGTAAATAAAGATGATACAATAGTTGTCGAGGAGAAAATGAAAATTGATTTTAAAGGGGAAAATAAGTTTCAACAGAACTATTATCAGAACTCTTTTGGTATTGATGATAGGTTTGATAATCGATTAAAGATATATAAAAACAAATCGATTACTGAAGCTATTGCAAGTTTAAAAAAGTTTAAATTAAAAATTCTAAAAGATCTTGAGGAAAAAAAGGAAAATCTTTCTGTGTATTTTTATGATTATTTAAAAGCAGAAATAGAGTTTGGAGCAAAAAAAGAACTTTTACGTTTTTTGATGTTCGAAAAAGAGAAAACTAATTTTTTTGCTACATCTGTACCAAAAGAAATATTGGAATTTGTTGAATTTGATAAAAGTAAAATTACTTCAACAATTATAGCTAGCGAGGAGTACAATAAATTTTTAATGCTCTACTTAAATTTTAAATTGAATATAGAGCATAAAAAACCGAATAAGTTTTATGATTTTAATACCAAAAAAATAAAAAAAGCAATTAAAGTTTTTCCTAGAGAAAGCATATATCATTTTTTGGGAAATAACCTTTTGGAAACCAATATGGAGTGCCTAATAAAATCTATAAATAACGAGGAAGCTATTGAGGAGTTAATTACAAAAACTATTACCAAATATCCAAATGGAGAATTAAATGATAAGTTAATAGAAAAGTATAATTTGTAATACAAATGAATAATATTTTAAAAATTATAGGTATAATCATTTTCTTTAGTGTACTAGGCTATGCAATTACATATCCTTACAAAATTGAGTATAATGGAGATGCCGATATTGTTTTAATAGATGATGTAGAAAGTTTTAAAACCTTAGAAAACGTAATTAATTATCCCGATTTAAAGAATAGTGTTTTGTATGTTTTAGTTTGGAATCCAAGTGAAGATAGGATTTCAATATTTTCAAATAAAAAAGAAGTTTTAGCAATACAAAACGAAAAGCTAACAAAAATAAAAGAAGATGAAAATTATCAAAATTATAGTAAAGAACGTATTAAAAAACTACAAGAGCTTATAATCAGTAATAAATATCATGTCAAACAAATAGTTAATATTGATAACTACATTGTTAGTTTAGAAAAACTTCAAAAAAAGTATAAAAATGAAAATTTTAAAGTTGTGTTTATTGAATATCCTGGAAATCAGTCCTACAAAAATGGAGATTTGACGGAAAAATGGAAATTTTATATTAAAAAACATAAACTAAAAGGGTATCATTTTCTTGCCTCAGAACAACTAATACAAAATATAAAAAATATTGTTAACCAAAGGGACGAGAGCTTATTAATGCCTTTTAGACTATTAACCGACAACTTTGGAATTATCAGAAATTACAACACGCTTTCTGGAGTTTCAAATAGTGAACAACTTTACCAAAATATAGATTCTCTTTTAATTAAATAAATTCATATTTATGAACCTTATACAGTATAAATTTAACAGTAAATCAGTAATTATAAATACGTTATTTGTACTATTTTTTATAATTAGTATTGTAAGTATTAATCCTACGTTTCCTTATTACTTGCACCCTCATGATAGGCTGTTTGTATATGTAATACTAGCTATTATTGCTGTTTTTTATATACATAACACAGTAATGCTTCCATTTTTAATCGAAAAGAAAAATAGTATAGAGTATAAAAAGTACATTCTAGTAGTATTGCCATTTTTTATTGTTACACTTCTTTGTCTTTACAGGTTTCATGAGTTTAATAAATCTTATATCTGGACAATTAATTACAAAAATTTATTTACAGAGAGAGAGTTATCTAAGTTTATTATGTTGGTAATAATCCCAGTTGGCTTGTCGGTTTTATTTTCATTTTTCTATAGTATTTTTTTTCTGAATAAGAGAATGAGGTTGGTTTTTGTAGAATTCTTAGTAAATACAATAATTGTTAGTCTATTGTATGGAATTTCTATAGATGCAGATCAAGGAGCATCTATTTTATTACTAACAATTACATTACTTTTATTTTATACAACTGTTTTTTACACAACTTCAATACGCATAAAAGACAACAACAAAAAGAAGTTTTGGAAACATATTTTTTTAGCTACTGTATTAAGTTATTTAGTTTATTATTTAGTTTTTTTGATGTTGAGCAAAAAACATGGAACCATACCTTATTATATTGTTTTAACAATTTTAATCACACAGTTTATCGCTTACATTTATGGTTTTATTAGGCTAAAAATTATAAATAAAGAAAAAATATTAACCTTACAATTAGGGAAAAAATCTTCTGAATTAGATCTTTTAAAGTCTCAAGTAAATCCTCATTTTTTATTTAATTCTTTAAATATTTTATATGGAACTGCTTTAGAAGAAAATGCTACAAAAACAGCACAAAGTACTGCTAGATTAGCTAGTTTAATTAGGTATATGCAAGAGGATATAGCTAAAGATGTAATTCCGTTAAAAAATGAAATAAAATACATAGAAGATTATATAGCAATACAAAAAATTCGCTGTTCTGTTGAGCCAGAAGTAGAATTAAAGATAAAGAGGGTTAAAAATCATAAAATAAGTCCAGGTTTATTAATACCGTTTATAGAAAATGCATTCAAATATGGTATTGATCCTTCTTCGAATTCAAAATTAGAAGTTGCTGTTATTTGTAACGAAGATTCTATAAGTTTTAAATGTGTAAATTCTTATAAAGATGATTTTAAAACTTACCAAAAAGAACGAGGTTTTGGTATAGGTATAAAAAACACAAAACAGCGTTTGGATCTAGTTTATCCTAAAAAGCATACATTAAGTATAAAAAAAGGGATGGATGTTTTTACTGTAAAATTAACAATAAATGTTTCAAAATGATTAATTGCATTGCCATTGATGATGAGCCGAAAGCGTTACAAATTATCAATTATCATGCTCAAAAAATAGAAGTTATACACCTAATAGCTTCTTTTTCTAACGCTAAAAAATCGTTACAGTTTTTAAAACAGAATCGAGTTGATATCGTGTTTTTAGATATTAATATGCCACACTTAACAGGGTTAGATTTATTAGATGAACTTCAAGTAAAACCAAAGATTATTTTTACAACTGCTTATGCAGAATTTGCCTTAGAAAGTTACAACTACAATGCTGTAGATTACCTTTTAAAACCTTTTGAATTTGATAGATTTAGCGTTGCAGTTAATAAAGCCATAAAACAAATTGAAAACGAAAAACATTACAATAAGTTTTTTTTTATTAAAGATGGTTTTAAAAATTTTAAAATAAATTTTGATGAAATTTTGTTCATAAAAGGGGCGGGTAATTACTTGGATATTCAAACTATCAATAAAGTATTTTCACCTAGGCTTACGTTTGCAGAAATCATACATAAATTACCAAGTTCAAACTTTATTCGAGTACACCAATCCTTTATTATAAATTGTAATAAAATTGATAAAATAGAAAATAATCAAATTTGTATAGCAATATATAAAATACCCATTAGTAATAATTACAAAGAATCATTTTTTAATTTTTTAAACGTTTAAATCTAACTCATGAAATTTCTAAAAGTATCGTTTCTAGTGACATTTTTTATTGTTTCGAGTTGTGCAAAAAAAACTTCAGAAGTAGTTATTAAAGGCAATATAAAAGGTATTCATAATACACCTTGTACTGTATTTTATACTGACCCATCTACTAAAGCTTCCTTTTTTCCTTTTAAAGAGAAAGTTCAATTAGATTCTCTAGGAAATTTTAAAATTAAATTTCCTCTTAAAAAAGCAACTTTTTTAACTATTGTTATTAGTAAAAAAAATGATTTTAGACAAATTGGAAATGTTAGGTTAGTGGTGGAACCAGACAAAGAATACACCGTAAATTTTGATTTAAATAATAAAAATGAAGCTAATTTTTTTGATATAAAAAGCTTTGATAAAAAAGGACAAGATCTTTTAAATAGTTTAAAAAAATATGGCAACATTCAAATAGCAGCAAAAAGATTTCTTAAAGATTCAATAGCTTCTAATGTAATTTTAAAAATAGATTCTTTGCAGAATAAAGAGATTTTAAAATTTGAAAAACTTTATAAAAAAGATAGTATTTCTAAATCATTTTTTGATTTGATGGAATTAGATAGAAAATATTATTATTCAGCTTTAAAGGGAAATGTAGGGTATATGAAATTTTTAAGCACCATAAGAAATGGAGCTATTTTTCCTAACGATTTTAAAATGATGTGGGCAACCTGTTTTAAAAATGATTTGCTTAGTCGCTCCGATTTTCAGAATACAGAATGGGGCTATGATTTTGTAAAGAATTATTTATACTATAAAAGTGCTAAAAACAACAAGTTTGATATTAAGCAACTTCAGTATTCTATGAAAGGAAAATCGAATGTTGATTATATGAATCAACTTATAGAGAATATATTGCCTGAAGAGCGAATTGAATTTTATAAGGCAAGTTTTTTGTTTGAAAGTTTAATTCAAAATAGATACGAACAAGAATTGATTACTATTTTTAAAGATTATAAAAGTAAATTTCTTAATAGTAATTATTCAAAATACCTATCTCCTTTAGTTAGTAAAGTGGTGGGTTTTCATGAAATTAAAAAGCAATCTTTTAAGGAAGAAATAAAGTTTGTAGAAAATTTTAAAGATTTAGATTCTTTCCAGAAAGTGTTAAAAACAATAAAAGGAAAAAGGTTTTATATAGACTTTTGGGCCAGTTGGTGTTCGCCATGTAAGAGAGAATTTAAACATAATACCAAATTAAAAGAGTTATTAAAAAAACATGGGTATAAACAACTTTATATTTCTATAGATCGAAAAGAAAATCATCAACAATGGTTAGATATGATTAAATTTTATAATCTTGAAGGACTGCATGTAAGAGCTAATAAGTATTTAGCTAAAGAAATTAATAAAATGGGAGTAAGCTATATTCCAAGATATTATTTAGTAGATGAGAATGGTAATATTATTGAAAAAAATGCTAAAAAACCATCTAACTTAAAAGCACTAGAAAAACAGTTAATAGAATTCCATAATTAATTTTTTTAAAAATTGAGATTGTATTTTAAGTTCGTCTACTTTTCCAAACCCTCTTTTAGTACATTTTGAATGCCTTGAAGATGTTCGCTAAACTTCATCATTTGAGCTAAAACTTTGGCCATTTCGTTTTTATTTCCAAAACCTTTTAACTCGTTATTTTTTATAAAGTTTGTTTTAATAGTATTCCATCTTTCTAGTTCTTCTTTAGAAAGAGAATTTGCAATTTCTTTGTACTTTAATAAATTAGATTCAGCAGCATTAGTTAATGTTTGTGATTCGTTTTCGTAATGAGAAAACAATAAGGTTTCTAATTCTTTATTGTTCATTATAGGAACAACTTTAGCAACAAGTTTGTTCATGTCTCTGTAAGAACCTTGGAGCTTAAATGCGGGTTCCGTTCTGTTTTCGTCATCCATGGCTGCCGATTTTATATAAGTAGCATTTACCTCCATTACTCGGTCTCTAATGATGATTACTTTTTCTAAAACTGCCAAATAATCGTTTAACTCTTGTTTGGTGTAATTTCCTTTTAAATCTATATTTTCTCTATTTCCAGTTTCTACAATATGTAGCA
>CAYPHE010000147.1:0-6383 GCA_964410075.1 uncultured Polaribacter sp. | reverse complement strand
AGTAATCAGACGGTTTTTGACTTAGATCTTAGTCAAGAAATTACAGGAGTTACGTTAAACGGAGGAACAATGTCTATTGTTCTAACTTCTACTTCAGATGCAGTTACTGAAGTTTCTGTAGAGATTCCTTCATTCACAAAAAAAAGTGATAGCTCTATATTTAGCGAAACAGTAATAATACCTGGAAATGGACAAAACAGTATTAATATTAATTTGAATGAATATAATGCTGATTTTACAAATGATGGAACAGGTACTGGTAATACAGTTAATACAGTTATTGTTAATTTAGAAGCTTCTTTTACATTTTCTGCTGGAAACCTAATTGAAGAGAATGATAGTATTTCCTTTGATATTGAATTGTCTAGTTTGTCTTATGATGTAATTTTTGGAGACTTTAAACAAGAGGCTTTTAATGTTTCTTCTAGTTCTATAGATTTGGGAGATTTCTTTGATAACTTTAGTGACGCAGATATTAATTTTGAGAACATTCAAATGGACATTACTGTTACTAATGATTTTGGATTTCCAATAGGTCTTGATTTGTCATCAATAAAAGGAATAGGAGGAGCTTCTGCTACGAGTCTTACTTACACAGGAGATCAATCTTTAGCAAACACTTTAATTATTGATGAAGTAGCTAACTTTGGAGATGCTGCTAAAGTTACTAATCGTACTTTAAATAATTCTAATTCAAACATAGCAACATTACTTGAAGAAAAACCAACAGCACTACAATTTAATTTGTCTGGTTCTGCAAATCCTATAAACACGGGAAATGCAAATACTAATTTTTATGCTGCAGATAACTCTGGATTAAATGCAGAAATAAAAATAAGTTTTGAGAAAATATCTTTAACAAGAGAGGTAGATTTTGATGGTAGTGCCTTAGAGGATTTGAACTCTGCTAGTTTGGTTGCAGCAGTTGAAAATAAAATTCCTTTAGGAGGAGAAATTTTATTAGAATTTAAAGATGCAAGTGGTCAAGTAGTTTACACTGACAATATAAATGCCTTTGATGCTGCAGATGTAAATGCACAAGGTGAATCAGATGGAGTTGCAAAAACTACAAATTTTAGCATTGAATTGTCAAGTGGTGATATTACTAGTATTATTGATGCTCAAACAATTGATGTAAATATAATATTTGAACTTCCTGCAGGAGAAGAAACTGTTATTCTTAAAGGGACTGATGAGTTGAGTGTAACAGTAGGGTTAGAAGCAAGTGCTAATATTTCTCCAGATAACAACTAAAACCAAACTACGATGAAAAAATATACATATATATTAGTGTTTTTTACTTTAATAGGAAATATTAAAGCGCAAGATTATTTATCTTTTTATAATTTAAAAGATTATGTAATACAAACTCAAAACCTTTCACCTATATTTTTACCAAAATATTCAGTTAGTTTTGGTACTCCAGCAAATATTGGTTTAGACATTAATTCTGATTTTAAAATAAGCGACATTTTAGTTGAAAGTGGGAATAATTTAAGTATAGATTTAGATAATTTAAACGCTTTAGCTCAAGAAAGTAATGCTGTTCATGCTAATGTTGCTAATAATCTTTTTATGTTAGGTTTTAAACTTAAAAAAGGATCTATAACTGTATTTGCAAATACAAAAACAAACTTACTATGGGAATTTAGCGATAGCTTTACAAACGTGGCTGCTAACGGATTTGGAAGCAGTTTTGCGCTATCTAATGAGAAATTAAGAATTTCTAGTTATAGTGAAATAGGTATTGGATTTACGCAGCAATTTTTTAAAGAAAAACTAACGTTTGGTATTCGATTAAAATCTTTAAATGGAATTGCACACGGAGAAATAAAAGAAGGCGCATCTTTTGCTGCAGATATAAATAACACAAACTTCAATTGGGCAATTACGTCCTCTAATGCAACTGTTAATACTTCTGGATTTAGTGATAATGGAGAAGATTTTGCCGTATTTACCGAAAATTCTGGATTTGGTGTAGATTTAGGTTTAAACTACAAGATTACAGATAAATTATCTGTAGAAGTTGCTGTTAACGATATAGGTTCTATAGATTGGAAAGATAATGTAACAAACTATAATATTGATGATAATAACGGAACCGTATATCAAGGGTTTGATTTTGAAGGTGCTGATGATGTTGTAGAAGAAATAGAAACTGCATTTGGAGATGTTATAGGAAGCAACGAGACCAATGAAGCTTTTACAACACAATTAGGTACTAAAATGTTTATCTCTGCAAAATATCAGATTTCAGAGAAAAATGCGTTTCAAGCAGTTTATTTCAGTGATAACAATCCATATATAGATGTTGAACCAAGTTATTCATTAGGGTATAATAGAACACTAAACAAATCTACTTACGGACTTACAGCTGGAGCGGGAGGAGTTAATAGTGATTTTAGATTTGGAGCAAATTTAGCTGTACAATTGGCATTTTTACAGCTTTATGCAGCAATTGACGATTTTTCTAGCATAGGAGGTAAAGTACAAGATGTAAGAAGTACTAATCTTCGTTTTGGAATAAACTTCTTATTTGGTTATAAACGTAAACATTCATCTTTTGATGATGTTGAAGATGAAGATTTTTAGAAAAATTTTCTAAAATTTAGATCAACAAAAAAAGAGCTTGAATTTTCAAGCTCTTTTTTTGTAATAATAACTCTTTTAAAAAGTTATATTTTAACTCGTAAATGGATTAAAATAAAAAACTCTATACTAAAAAAGTATAGAGTTTTAAAAGTGACCGGGCTGGGGCTCGAACCCAGGACCCTCTCCTTAAAAGGGAGATGCTCTACCAACTGAGCTACCAGGTCATAATTGCTTTGTTTAAGCGGGTGCAAATATAGAAGGTTTTTTTAAAAAAACAAACTTGTTTTTTATTTTGTTTGAGATAAATATGCCTCCCTAACTCTTTTAAATAAATTAGAAGAATATACGAAGCTTACAACGGCTTCATTATCAGTTTTAAACATGTCTTCATTGGTGCCTTCCCAAGCTTTTTTACCATTTTTAAGAAAAACAATTTTTTTTCCAATTTCCATAACCGAGTTCATATCATGGGTATTAATAACGGTAGTAATTTTATATTCTTCTGTAATTTCTTGAATTAAATTATCAATTACAATTGCAGTTTCTGGATCTAAGCCAGAATTTGGCTCATCACAGAATAAATATTTAGGATTCAAAACTATTGCTCTTGCAATAGCAACCCTTTTTTGCATTCCACCCGATAATTCTGCAGGTAATTTTTTATTAGAATTTGCAAGGTTAACTCTTTTTAAAGCAAAATTTACTTTTTCTAACATAGCTTCTTTAGTTAGTTTAGTAAACATCTTTAAAGGAAACATTACGTTTTCTTCTACAGTTTGAGAATCAAATAATGCACTTCCCTGAAAAACCATACCAATCTCCTGACGCCATTGTTGTTTTTCGTCTTCAGAAAAGTTGGTACTTATTCTTCCATCAAAAGAAATAGTGCCTTGTTCTGGTTTGTGTAAACCAATTAAAGACTTTAGAAAAACTGTTTTTCCAGAACCACTTTGGCCTATAATTAAGTTGGTTTTTCCTTTTTCAAAAGTAGCGTTTATCCCTTTTAACACTTTTACCTCACCAAACCCTTTATGTAAATTTTTTACTTCTATCATAGCTACGTTAATATTAATTGAGTTAATAAGTAATTAAATAGTACAATTAAAATAGTTGTCCAAACTACAGCTTGTGTACTCGCTCTACCAACTGCAATAGAACCTCCTTTTACATAATAACCATGGTATGATGGTACAGTTGCTATTATAAACGCAAAAATTAATGTTTTTAGAATAGAATAAAACAGTAAAAAAGGCATAAAATCTAATTGAACACCTTGTATATAATCTAATGCATTAAACTGGCTAGAAACTGTTCCTGCAACCCAGCCTCCAAAAACACCAATAAACATTCCTAAAGTAATTAAAAAGGGGTAAAAAAATACGGTTGCTATAATTTTAGGTAATACTAAATGATTTAGAGAATTAATCCCCATAACTTCTAAGGCGTCTATTTGTTCGGTTACACGCATTGTTCCTATGCTAGAGGTTATATAAGAGCCAACTTTACCAGCTAAGATAATTGAACAAAATGTAGGTGCAAATTCAAGAATTATCGAACGTTTTGTAGCAAAACCAATAATATAATCAGGAATAAAAGGACTTTCTAAATTTATTGCTGTTTGTAAAGCAATAACTCCACCAATAAAAAAAGAAATAAATAATACAATCCCTAGAGATTTTAAACCTAGGTCTTCAATTTCTTTGATTATAGTTTGGTAAAAAACTTTTCTGCGAAGTGGTTTTTTAAACACACGACTTAACATTAAAAAATATTTACCAACATGTTCTATGTAGTTCATCTAACAAATTTTCAGCTAAATTATTAAATAATCATTAACACTGGGTTAAATATATCGTTAAGCTACTTAAAATATTTACTTTTGGTATAATTCTACAGAATTTAAAACCCATGAAAAAAAAGATATTACTTTTCTTGTTATCGATAATATTGCTTTCTACTTGTAAAAAAGAAGAAAAAATTCAAGAGAAACCAAAATTAGTTATTGGTATTGTTGTAGATCAAATGCGCTATGATTATTTAACTAGATATATGAATCGATTTGGAGAAGGTGGTTTTAAACGTTTTCTAAATGAAGGGTACTCTTTAGAAAATGCACATTACAATTACATACCTACATATACTGCTGTTGGTCATAGTTCTGTATATACGGGAACTACTCCAGATAATCATGGGGTAATTGCAAACAATTGGTACGATAAATTTTTAAAGAAAACAATTTATTGTGTAGATGATAGTAAATATAAAACAATTGGAAATACTACTAAAAATGGACAAAAATCTCCATACCGATTGTTTACAACAACACTTACAGATGAATTGCATTTGGCTCAGAACATGCAGGGCAAAACAATAGGAATAGGAATAAAAGATAGATCTGCAATACTTCCCGCGGGACATACTGCCAATGCTGCGTATTGGTATGATGGTGGAAATAATAACCAATGGATTAGCAGCTCTTTTTATATGAAAGAATTGCCTAATTGGGTAAAAGAGTTTAATAGTAACAACAAAGCAGATGCTTATTTAAAGGAAGATTGGAAGTTGCTTTATGATAAAGAAACCTACACGAATAGTAGGATTGATAATAATATTTTTGAAGGAAAATTTAAAGGAGAGGAATCGCCAACTTTTCCTCATAAAACTTCTGAACTAAGAAAAAAGAACGGTAATTTTTCGCATTTAAAATACATACCTGCAGGAAATACTTTTACTGTAGATTTTGCAAAGCAAGCTATTTTGTCTGAAAATTTAGGTAAAGGAGAGGTTACAGATTTTTTAGCGCTTAGTTTTTCTTCAACAGATTATGTTGGACACAGATATGGTGTCTATGCTTTAGAAACAGAAGATACTTATTTACGATTAGATAAAGATTTAGAAGGTTTTTTCAGCTTTTTAGATAGCAATGTAGGTAAGGGAAAGTATACCTTGTTTTTAACGGCAGATCATGCTGTTGTTCCTGTACCGTCATATTTGCAATCTTTAAAAATTCCTGCACATTATTTTAATACAAAAGCATTCAAAAAATATGTAGATAGCATTACTACTAAATATTTTAAAAGTGATGCTCTAGTTGAAAATTTTTCTAACAATCAAATTTTTCTAAATAAAGAAACACTTAACAAGTTGAAGTTAGATAAAAATATTGTCGCTGAAAAAATTGCAGACGAAGTGGTTTATTTTGATGGAATTTATAAAGCTGTTTCAGCAAAAACAATGCAAACTACTAATTTTACCGACGGTATTTTAAGAGCCTTGCAAAAAGGCTATAATCAAAAACTGTCTGGAGATATTTTGTTAGTTCCTTATCCAGCAACATTGGCTTCTAAGCGAACAGGAACTAGCCATGGTTCAGGTTATTTTTATGATACTCATGTTCCGATTTTATTTTATGGAAACGGAATTAAAAAAGGAAGTTCGGCAAAGCGATATGAAATTATAGATATTGCTCCAACAATGGCAAATTTATTAGATATTGAAGCGCCTAATGCATCAACAGGTAAGGTAATTGAAGATGTTTTAGATAAATAAAGAAATAAACTTATTTTTTCGGTAAAAAAACTTCCGCCATCATGCAACGGGCACTACCACCACCATTTTTTTCTATAGTTGATAAATCGCTATGAATAATATTGGTGTGTTTTTCAATGAGTTTGATTTGATTTTGGTGTAAACTTTTAAATGCAGATGTACTCATAATTAAAAAGCTATTATCGTTTTTACCTTTTAATTGTAACATGTTACCAGTAAATTGGTTTACTTGTGCTTCTGTA
>CAYPHE010000146.1:0-6399 GCA_964410075.1 uncultured Polaribacter sp. | reverse complement strand
AGTGGAATACCTTTATTAATGGAACTTACGGAGCTGTTAAAACTACAGATGGTAAGGTCTTACAATTTGTAAAAGATGGAAAACAAATTTCTTTAGGAGATTTTGTTACTGGAAATAGAACTGACGGTGTTGAAAAGCATACAAAAAACAATGGTTTATGGTTTGAAACCGGAGAATCTGTTCCTACTTATTCTGTTGCTCAAGTTGTAGCAGCTTACAATGCAAACCCAGACGTTCAAGTTAGAAGTGAATTGATAGATTTTTCTAAAAAACAAAAAGTTATTTTATCTAGAGAAGAAGGTGCTAAACAATTAGCTAAAGCAAAACTGGTTGTAGAAGGTGCTAATTTAGAAGTAAACGAATACGGAAATACAATTTTCGCAGACTTCTTTTTCTTTATTACAGGTTTCCACGGTTTTCACGTATTTTCTGGAATATTAATTAATATTATCATTTTCTTTAATGTAATACTAGGTACTTACGAAAGAAGAGGACATTATGAAATGGTAGAAAAAGTTGGTTTATACTGGCACTTTGTAGATTTAGTTTGGGTATTTGTATTCACATTCTTCTACTTAGTTTAAATAAAACAAATTGTTTTCCTGTAAAACAGGAGTCTAAATAAAAGTTTAATTTCTGTAAAAAGAAATCTAATAAGAATAAAAAATGGCTGCACACGCACACGAATCAAACACAAAAAGAATTTGGGTAGTTTTTGGAATACTATCTATAATTACCTTAGTAGAAGTTTATTTAGGTATTATAAAACCAGAAGCTTTACACTTACACGGGCCAGGAACAAGTTGGTTAAACTGGATTTTTATTATCTTAACGTTAGCAAAAGCTTACGGAATTGCTTGGGTTTTTATGCATTTAGAAGGCGAAAAAAAATGGTTTAGACGTTCTATTGTATGGACAGCCGTTTTCCTAATCATCTACTTAGTTACGCTTTTACTAATTGAGGGAGATTATTTATACGAAACATTATCACCATTAATTAAATGGTAATTTAAGAAAATATTAAGGTGGTTTTAACCACCTTTTTTTATGCCTTTATTGTTTCTCAATTATTACAAACGTATCTTTGTATAGCATTATAAACCAACACGATGTTTAAAAAATATCAAAAAAGAATTGTTCTTTTTTTATTGTTTATTTTTCCTTTAATCTGCTTTTTAATACTTTCTACTGGAGAAAATAACTTTACCAAATTAGATGTTATTTCAGAGAATGTTACAGACATTGCAACTGTAAGTTCAGTAAACCAAATCGCATTTAAAGACCATGTTTCTGTGGTTTGTTTTTTAGGGAATGCTGTAAAAGAAAGTCAACCTGGTATTTTAAGTTTAAACGAAAAAATATATAAGAAGTTTTTAGACTATAAACAATTTCAAATAGTTGGTATTTATGCAGACGGTAAAGAAGCAGAAATACAAGAATTAAAAGAAAAGTTAGGAAAGTTTACAGATATGCAGAATTGGAAATTTGTAGCTCTAACAGAAACTGAAACTAATAAACTATACCAGTCTTTTTCTGTTAAAGAACCTTTAGAAAATTTTTCTTCTACCAAAGCTTTTATAGTAGATAGAACTGTAAATTTAAGAGGAAGATTAAATGATGAAGATGAAAAAAACGGATTATTATACGGTTACAATTTAAATTCTGTATCTGAATTAAATGATAAATTAAAAGACGATTTAAAAGTATTATACTACGAATACTACGCTGCTTTTAAAGAAAAAAATAAAAACAAAGCCGATAGAAAAGAAGTAGGATTGTGAAAAAAAAATATTCGTACATAGGTGTTGCTTTTGTAATTCTTCTTTTTGGAGCATATGTTGTTCGAAATTTAGATAGAAGAATTGATGAAAATGATTTGGTTGAGGGAGATCGTTTGAATACAGTTGACAAACCCAAAAAAGATAGTGGATTGTTTCAATTTACTAAGGTTCCAGATTTTTCTTTTACCAATCAACATGGAAAAACGATTACTAACAAAGATTATACTGGTAAAGTGTATGTAGTAGAATTCTTCTTTACTACTTGCCCAACCATTTGCCCAATAATGACAAGTAAAATGTTGCTATTGCAAAATGAGTTTTTAAACGAGAAAAAGTTTGGAATTGCATCTGTATCTATAACTCCAGAAATTGATACTCCAGAAGTGTTAAAAGAATATGCAAAAAACCAAAATATTATTCACCCAAATTGGCACCTACTAACAGGAAAAGCAGAAGATTATGTATATAATTTATCTAACCAAGGTTTTAAATTATACGCAGGAAAAAGTAACGAAGGCCATGGTGGTTTTGAGCATTCTGGTTTATTTGCTTTGGTTGATAAAAACGGATTTATTCGTTCTAGGAAAGACGAATATGGCAACCCAATATTATATTATAGAGCATTAAAAGAACAAACTTTTCCAGATCAAATTAAAGAGTTAACAGAAGATATTAAATTGTTGTTAGATGAATGATATAGCTTTACAGGAAAAAAAATACAAAAAAGCAATTACTATTTTATCAATAGTAATTCCAATTGCCGTTGCCGCTTTATTTGGTATTAATTTAAGAAAATTAGGTTTTGATGTAACTCCTTTATCTTTTCTTCCTCCAATTTACGCCACTATAAATGGGTTAACTGCTGTTTTGTTAGTAGCTGCTGTTATCGCCATAAAAAAAGGAAACAAAAAATTACACGAGCAATTAAATACTGCTGCAATAGCATGTTCTCTATTATTTTTGTTGATGTATATTGCTTATCACATGACGTCTGACTCTACGAAATTTGGAGGTGAAGGCTTTATTAGATATGTCTATTATTTCATTTTAATATCTCATATTTTATTATCAATAATCATCATCCCTTTTGTGTTAACTACCTATATGAAAGCAAAATTAACTCGTTTTGTAGAACACAAAAAAATAGCTAAAATTACATTTCCTTTATGGTTATATGTTGCTGTTACTGGTGTTATTGTATACTTGATGATTTCTCCTTATTACGCGTAAACAATGAGAAAAATTCTAATAATCATATTAATTTTAACTTCCAATATTAGCACAGCACAATGTGCTATGTGTAAAGCTGTTGTAGAAAATGGAGATGCACAAATGGCTGAGGGAATTAATAACGGCATTACATATCTAATGGTGTTTCCTTACCTGTTAATTGGAGTTTTGTTTTTTACTTTATATAGATATAGAAAACAAACAAAAAATTAACATTACAATAAGAGCTCATTTCTGTAACAAATTATACTTTAGATCGTCTTGTAGATAGAACTGCTTTTTGCATTTCTATTTATAGAATTCAACTGACTAAAACCATCTTGATTTGAAAACAAAAATTTTCTTGTTGCTACTTGCATTTTTTTCTCTAGCAACTTTTTCTCAAAAACAATGGACTTTAAAAGAGTGTGTAGACGAAGCCTTAGCCAAAAACATTAGAATACAACAAAATAGGTTAAGTGTAGAGTTGGCAAAAAAAGACACAGAAATTGCAAAAGGAAACTTTCTACCTAACTTAAGTGCAGGAACATCTGGTAGTTTAAATTTTGGAACCGGTTTTGACCCTGTTTCTCAAGATAGAGTAAGTACCAGTTTTTTTGGAGGTTCTATGAATTTAAGTTCAGGTGCTGTTATATTTAATGGGTTTCGTAATTTAAACACCTATAAACAGGCAAAACTTGGTGTAGAGTCCAGTATGTTAGATTTAAAAACAATAGAAAACGATGTTGCGTTATTTGTTGTAAATGGTTTTTTAAATATCTTATTTGCAAAAGAAAATTTAGCTGCTGCCAAAGTACAGTATGAAATTAGTAAGAAACAAGTTGAAGCTGCTAAAGAACGTTTTAATGCAGGTGCAATACCTAAAGGAGATTTATTAAATAATCAGTCTACTGTTGCTACTGACTTACAAAATGTAGTTACCCAACAGAACACTTTAGACACAGCAATTTTAAATTTAGCGCAAGCATTGCAAGTTTCTAGTGAAACTTTTGATATTGCTCCTATTGATGTTGGAACGCCTTCTGCTAGTTTATTTTATAAAACGTCAGCAGAGGTTTATAACAAATCTGTTGAAAGAATGCCAGAAATAGCCAGAGCAAAATTGGCAATTGAAAATGCCGATTTGAATATTGAGCTTTCAAAAAGTGCTTTTCTACCAACGCTTTCTGCATCAGCTGGCCTTTCTACAAATTATGGTTTTAACCTAAACTTACCTGCTGGAGTTTCGAACCCTGAATTTAGCAATCAATTAAGTGATAACTTAGGTTATGGTTTTGGATTCAATTTAAGTATTCCAATTTTTAATCGATTCCAAACAAAAAATAGAGTTGCACAATCAACTATTAATAAAGAAGTCTCTCAACTTGCTTTAGAAAGCGAAAAATTACAATTAGAACAAACGATTCAGCAAGCTTTTTTAGATGTTAAAACTGCATTAAAATCTTATGAAGCTTCTAAAGCTTCTTTAGCTGCACAAGAAGAAGCCTTTAAAAATGCTCAAGAAAGTTACAATTACGGTACTTTAAGTCTTTTTGATTTCGATTTGGTAAGAACTCGTCTTGTAAATGCTCAAGCTACTATGATTGCTGCTAAATACGATTATGTATTCAAAACAAAAGTGCTACAATTTTACTCTGGCGACTTAAAACTAGATTAGATATATTTCTCGTTTATCATTTCGCCTTTACGGAAAATCTCAGTTTAAATCGCATAAGTTGTAGGAGTCTAATGTATTTAACTTGTATTTATTAACACCTTAGCAATAAGAATCTGTTTTGGTAATTAAAATGCATGCTGTAAATAAAAAGTTAAACATTTATCTTTGCCAAAAACAGCATTTTGGCGATTATCTTAAATATTGAAACAGCTACAAAAAACTGCTCTGTAAGTTTAGCTAAAGACGGAAAAATTTTAGCAATTAAAGAACTAAACAATGGTAATTATTCCCATGCAGAACTCCTGCATCAATTTATACAAGAGGTAATAACAGAAGCTTCAATTACTAAATCAGATATTAATGCAATTGCAGTTAGTAAAGGTCCAGGATCTTACACAGGATTACGAATTGGTGTATCTGCAGCCAAGGGTTTGTGCTTTGCACTAGATATTCCTTTAATTGCTATTGACACATTACAGGCATTATCTTTTGCAATAACAATAAATAAAGGTTTTATTGTTCCTATGATTGATGCCAGAAGAATGGAAGTTTATACTGCGGTATTTAATGAAGACTACAATTCAATAGAAAAAACCTCAGCAAAAATAATTGACGAAACTTCATTCTTAAATTATTTAGAAAAAGAAAAGACTTACTTTTTGGGTGATGGAGCTCTAAAATGTAAAGAAACCATAACTCATAAAAATGCAGTTTTTATAGCAAATGTATTTCCTTCTGCTAAAGAAATGGCTGATTTATCATACACAAAATTTCAAAACAAAGAATTTGAAGATGTTGCCTATTTTGAGCCATTTTATCTAAAAGATTTTATTGTTATTCCTGAAAAAAAGAAAAAACCATTGTTTTAGGAGAAAAACAAAATGAAATAAAACACTGATTATCAATATATTGATTCATATTCATGTTCTAATGTTAATTTAATGTTACCAAATTGTTTTTTAAATGTAACTTTATTGTTATATTTGTAACTATAATGTTAACCTTAAATTTAAAAGTCATGAAAACACTAGTATTCGCATGTATGTTTTTTGTAGCAGCAATAGGATATTCACAAGACAACAAGCCCACGTTTAAGGTAGAGAATGGTTTAGTAAAAGCAACTTACTATTATGAAGATGGTTCTGTACAAATGCAAGGATTTTTTAAGAATAAAAAATTAACTGGTAAGTGGACAATGTTTGATGTAAAAGGGAATAAAATTCAAACAGGATATTACAAAGATGGAAAAAAAGTAAATACCTGGTTTGTTTGGAATAAAAATTCTCTAAAAGAAATATCTTACAACGATAATGCAATTGTTAATGTAAACGTGTGGAAACACGACGCAGTTATTGTTGCAAAGTAATTTTCCTAAAGTTTTAAAAATTAAAAAGGTGAAAGCAAAATTTATATTTTGTTTTTACCTTTTCTTTTTATCAATAACAATTATAAATCTCCGTTTTGTGTAATAATAGCTTCGTTTGTTTGTCGTTATTGCAAATTTATTTCGAAGCTTCATAACACTAACTACTAAATAGTAACTTAGATAAGAACCTGAAACAAGTTCAGGTTGATATGTAGGGAATTCAAAATGTTACCTAATGACTCTGTAAAAGGCTTATCGCGTTGTTTTCAAGTTAAAAGTAAGTAAATCATTAGATTTTTAGAAAGTCTGCGAGGACTTTCGCAAGTAAGCTAAAAGCCAGCAATAAAATTTATAAGTTGATAGCT
>CAYPHE010000145.1:0-6413 GCA_964410075.1 uncultured Polaribacter sp. | reverse complement strand
TACCAAACGAAAACAATGATTTTTCTGTAGGTTTTTTTGCAGGAAAACGTAGTAAAGACAGAACGGCAGATATTTTATATTTTGATAATCATGCTGTTTCTCCAGCAAATAGTAACAACAGACTGTATACTCTACAATATTTTAATGAAAACTTACGAATTCGTAGAAGTGATTTTGCTTTAGGAAGTTTTGATTATGCTCATAAATTTGAAGATAGTTCAAAATTATCAACAACTTTACTTTATGAGTATACACTATTGGGTGGGCCAACTACTAATAGAAATCTAGGTTTTCCAGATACAACAGTATTAATTCAAGATGAATTTAATACAAATGACAATCCACTTTACGGAACTTTGTTTAGAATTGATTACGAATTTGCTTCTTTTGATTTTGGAAAATTGGAAATGGGGTATCAATACCGATTTTTAGATCATCAAGGAGATTTTGTTTACGAAAGAAGAACTAACGAGAATGAAGATTTTGAATTGGTTCCAGAATTTTCTAGCGAAATTGATTTAAAGAGAACGTTAAACTCTGGATATGTTAATTTGAATGGAAAGCAAAACAAATGGGAATATATTGCAGGAGTTCGTTTAGAACAAATGGACAGGGAGTTGGCATTACAATCTAAAGAGGAAAATACAGAAAAAGAAATATTATCGTATGATTATATAAAGTTATTTCCTTCTGCTACAATACAATACAATTTAAAAGATAACGCTAGTGTAAAATTGGCCTACAGTAAGCGTGTACAAAGAACCACAACATTTAAAATGAATCCTTTTGCAGAAAGAGAGCATTCTGAAACTCTTGAGCAAGGAGATAAAAACTTGTTACCAGAATTTATAGATTTGGTAGAACTTGGTTATTCTAAACGATTTAAAAAGGGAAATTCAGCTTTTGTAACTGCGTACACAAGACATACAGAAAATCTAGTTAACAGAGTAAATACGGTATTTAATGATACGATTTTAAATAGAATTTATTCTAATGTTGGTAAAGCCAGAACTATTGGTTTAGAAGTGGGGGCTAACCTAAAACCTACTGAAAAATGGACAAATTTTATTGGTTTCAATTTTTTTAATTATGATATCGATGGGGTTTTTAAGTATGAAGAAAACGGAGAAACTATCAATCAAAAAATAGCATCAAACGATAACCAATACGCTGTAAATATTAATTCTACTTATGCATTTTCAAAAACGAGTTTGTTACAGTTTACTTTAAACTATTTATCAGATAGAAACACAGCACAAGGTGAAGATTCTCGTTTTTATCAGCCTAACTTAACGTTTCGTAAAACTTTTTTAGATAATCAACTGGTAGCAACCTTGCAGTGGCAAAATATGGATTTAGGTTTGTTAAATTCTAATGAACAGCGAATTACAACTGCAAGACCAAATGAGTTTTTTACAACAACCAATTATGTGTACGAAGTAGACATGATTACGCTAAACCTTTCTTATAATTTTACAGCAAATAAAAATAAAGCCAAATTTATAAAAAGCGAATTTGGGGCGAAAGAATTTTAGTAATTTAGAATTAAAATTTAACCTTGATAAAATCATTAATAATGATAAAGAAACCAATAAACGTCAATCCAGATTTATATTTTGCTTCTTTTATTGAGATGGCAAAAGGGGATGATTTAATCGAATCATTAAAAACTTCAAAACAAGACATTATTGATTTAATTGATGGTATTGATGACGAAAAATCTAACCACAAGTATCAAGAAGATAAATGGACTATTAAACAAGTCTTAAAACATATTTGTGATTCAGAAAGAGTGCATACATACAGAGCGCTTCGATTTAGTAGAAAAGATAAAACAGATTTGCCCGGTTTTAATGAAAATGAATACACTTCTTTAGATAACTCTGAAAACTTAACTCTTAATCAAATTAGAGACGAATTTATTTCGGTAAGAAATGCAACAATTACATTTTTTACAAATATGAGTTTTAATGCTTTTGACAACATTGGTACTGGCAACAAAATAGCATTAACTCCAAGAATTATCGGATGGAAAATTTCTGGACATTCCTCTCATCATTGTAATGTAATTAAAGAACGGTATTTAGCTAATTAAAGATTTAGGCGATTTTAATAGCTTAAAATTATAGTTAAAAGGAAAGGTTTAAGTTTTCTTTAAAAGGCCTAATATCTACGGCAACATTCATAGTGCTTTTTCCAGAACCATAAATAACTCCCTTTAAAGGAGGTACATCATAATAATCTCTACCATAAGCAGTAACTATATGTTGGTTTTTTGGAATTTGATTATTAGTAGGATCAAAATCTACCCAACCAAAATCGGGTATAAAAACTGAAAACCAAGCATGAGAAGCATCTGTACCTATCAATTTTTCTTTTCCTGGAGGTGGCAAGGTTTCTATATAACCACTTACGTATTTTGCAGGTAAACCTATAGAACGAATACAGGCAATGGCAACTTGAGCAAAATCTTGACAAACTCCCTTTTTTTCTCGCATTACTTCATCTATGGGAGTGGCAACTGTACTAAAACTTGGGTCAAAAGTAAAGTCTGTAAAAATACGTTTCATTAAATCGTTAGCAGCCTCAAAAACAGAACGTTCTTTGTTAAAAGAAATACGAGCATAATCTTTTATTTCTGCAGAAATGTTTTTTACGAAAGTAGAATCTAGTAGAAACTGTTTTGCATCAATAATTTCTGGAGTTATCTTTTTTAATTTTTTTTGTGCTTCTTCTAAAGTAATTGTTTTACAAGTACTAGTTTTTATATCGTTTTGCTCTTCGTAAATTCGTTTTACTTTACTAGTAGCTGTAACCGTAAGTTCTTTAAGCTGATTTTCTATAGAAAAATGAAAAACGGTGTTGCCGAAAAAATCGATATTTTCTTTAAAAGTAGTCGGTTTTGGTGTTATCTCTAAATGATAATCTAGTAATTCTTGTCCTTTAAAATTCCTAGGTTTTAAAATTGCCAAATTATGGCAATAACTAACTGTATTATCGTATTTATAACTTGTTTTGTGAATTAAAGAAAAAACCATTTTACAAACTATAATTTTGATTAATCAATTGTATTTGCTTGTCAGAATGATTAAAATACATATCTGTTAAAGACATAGAGGTACTGTGTATTAAATCGCTTAAAGAGGCTAATAACTCCTCTAAATCTTTTCTGGTAAACGAGTTACTGTCAACTTTTACTAAAAGAGAAGCATTTGCATTTTCTATTAAATTACAAGCTTTGTTAATCGATTTTTGTATTGCTGTTAGTTCTTCATTGTCTTCAACTCTTTTAGGCAATCTAAAAATATCTTTTTTCATTCTGTTTAGTCTATATTTTAAAGACCTAGAATAATTGTCATCTAATAAAATTAGATTAATTACATTTTCGAAATCTAAATAAGATTTAAAACTGTACCTATATATATTTAGGCTTTCATTACTATTTAGTAAAGATTCTAAAATTTCATATTCTACATCTTCGTCGTAGCTTATGGTTAATAAAGCTCTAGTTTTATCAATATTCATTATGGCCTGTTCCATTTGTAGACCAATAAAATAGAGTAGTAACCCTTGTTCTACTAAAATACTTTCTTCTATTAAAGCTATAAAAGCTATTAATTTTGTGATGATGGCATCTAATAATTTGGTAACCTTAGGTATATTTTGGTAATCTTCTTTATGAAAACTTTCCCATTCTTTTTGAAGCATATCATAAACTCGCCACATATCTTTAGACCAAAGATTACGTAAAGAATAGTAAGAGTTTTTAAAAGACGACAAGGCATGTGCTAAACTACCTATTTGAGTTTTATCAAAAAGGACAGTTGCAATTTCTTTTAGTGGGTTTTTTAAAGCTTCTTCTTTATTTTTACCTGTAAAACCAGGAAAAATAGAAGTTAAATGTGTTATAGATCGATACAGAATATGTAAACTCTCAGACTCCGAATCACGTCTGTTAACTTCAGAGCTTGATATTTCGTTTAAAACCATTCTAATGTATCTTGCTGTAACTAATGTTCTAGCCAAATACCTTCCAGACCAAAATAAATTTTCTGCAGTATTACTTGGTAAATTGTCTATACCCGATAAGGTATTAGAGGTTGAATGATGCCAATGATACCTTTTCTGTTTTTTAAATGATTTTTCTTCGTTATTGGTAATCCAAAAATCTTTACTTGTTCCTCCTTTTTGATTAGAAACTCTTAGTTCTTCTCTTTCTGCAGCAACTCTTACCAAACCTCCAGGCATAACACTATAACTGTCTTTATGAGCTACAGAAAAAGTTCTACACATTACTTTTCTTGGTTCTAAATTTTCTTTTGTAAAATTTGGTGCTGTAGAAAAAGAAATTTTTTCCTGAGCTACATAATGGAATGGTTTTGCTAAAATTTGTTTTTTTAAAGTCTCAATTTCAGCATCGCTCAAATACTCACAGAAATAAATGTGTTCTCTATGTGTATTATCAATTGGTTTTACAACCAGTTTTTTTATGTTTTCTAAAACGTAATCTCTTTCTTTTTCTTGTCCGCACCACCAAGAAGCAATTTGAGGTAAAATTAAATCTTCTTTTAAAAAATATTTGCAAACAGAATTCATAAATGGAATTAATCCTGGGTTCTCTAAAACACCACTTCCTATTGGATTAATTATAGCAACATTCTGTTTTCTAACCACATTTAATAATCCTGCAACACCTAAATAAGAATCTGCTCTTAATTCTAAAGGATCCGAGTAAGCATCATCAACACGTCTGTAAATTACATCAACCTGAATTAACCCTTTTAAAGTTTTAATCCAAACTTTATCATTTCTAACTACCAAATCATTGCCTTTTACCAAAGGATATCCTAAAAAAGAGGATAGGTACGCATGTTCAAAATAGGTCTCATTATGAGGGCCAGGAGTTAAAATAACTATGGTTGGTTTTTCTTTATTGTTTGGAGCAGCATCTATTAATAAATCATTAAAATCTTTAAAAAAACCAAAAGGCTGTTTTACAAAAATTTCTTTAAAAAAGTCGGGAGCAACTTCTCTTACAGAAAAACGATTTTCTAAAGAATAACCCATTCCAGAAGGTGCTTCGGTTCTGTCGTTTACCACCCACATTTGTCCGTCTGGACCTCTAGCTAAATCTGCAGAATGTATTAATAATTGCTGCGCTGTTTTGTATTGTATTTGATGGCAAGGTCTTAAAAAACCACGATGCGCAAATATAATTTCTGATGGAACAATTCCATTTTTTATCAACGCTCTTTCTCCGTAAATATCTTTTAACACTAAATCTAAAAGTTTTGCTCGTTGTTGCAAACCTTTTTCAATAGTTTTCCATTCTTTACGGTCAATTACAAAAGGAATAATATTTAAATTCCAAGGCCTATTTAATCCGTTGGGGTCGTTGTAAACATTATAGGTAACCCCATTTTCTGACAGTAACCAATCTAAATCATCTTGTCTTTTCTGCAATTCGTCAGTTCCTAAATTAGAAAAATTAGTCAATAGTTTTTCCCAATTCGGATTGATTTTCATATCAGATTTTAAAACTTCGTCATAGTTTTCAAAATCTTTAAAATATTCATTAAAAAAAGCGGTAATACGTTTGTCTGCCAATGTTATATTATCAAAATTAGATTTAAAATCTTATTCTTTTTATTGTTCTTTTATGTCATTCCTGCCTAGGCAGAAATAACAACTGTTTTGAAAACTCGTAACTATTACTATTTACAAATTTAACATAACTTATTTTTTCAAACGCAAATCTAAGGTATTTGGATATTCTGGATTAACAGGAATCTCTTTAAATCTAAATTTTTTTGAACTTCCTTGTTTTTCAACAGTTCTTTCTGTTTCATTTTCTTTTTCAGAGGCTTTCTCTTTTTTCTTTTCTTTTTTATCTGATATCTCACCTTGTGTATGGCCAAATTCCCAAAAACGATTAATTCTTCGAGATTCTGCTTCAAAACTATTTACAGGATAAGTTTCGTAAGATCTTCCTCCAGGATGAGTTACAAAATACGTACAACCACCTATAGAACGTTTGTTCCAATTGTCTACAATATCAAAAACCAAAGGTGTATCTACACCAATAGTTGGGTGCAACGCAGAATAAGGATTCCAAGCTTTATAACGCACACCAGCAACATATTCTCCGTGAACTCCTGTATCTTTTAATTGAACTTTAACGCCATTACAAGTTAGCGTATATCTTTCGTTGGTAAAATTGGTAACTTTTACTTGCAATCTCTCCAAAGAAGAGTCTACATATCTTGCAGTTCCTCCACCAGTCATTTCTTCTCCCAAAACATTCCAAGGTTCAATTCCTGCACGTAATTCTAAATGCATATTGTTAATATCTACCATGCCATACAAAGGAAAACGAAATTCAAAAAACGGATCAAACCAATCTTCTTTAAATT
>CAYPHE010000144.1:0-6426 GCA_964410075.1 uncultured Polaribacter sp. | reverse complement strand
ATTATTTGGTTAAAAATGCACCAGGATGGAGAGCTAGGGGAGAAGATGCTCAATTAAAAAAAGCTGTTGAAGTTTTACTCGATCAGATAAACTAATACAAATAAATGTATAAAAAAGAGGTCTGAAATTTTCAGACCTCTTTTTTATAATTCAATAGATGATTTTAATAATTTGTTTTTTAATACAAGTTACTATTCTATAAATATTTTTTTAGAGATTTCGCCATTACTTGTTTTTAATTTTACAATATAAATTCCTATTGGTAATTGCTGATTTATTTTTACATTAATATTATCATTATTTTTAGGATTCCATTGTTGTATTTTACTTCCTAAAATATTATATAATTCAATTTCTGTAATAGAAGTTTTTTCGGATTTAATAATTGTAATAATATTTTTAATATTATCTGTGTAAATAGCTAAATAATTTTCATTTAAAATATCTTTTTCTGAAGATAATGTTTGGTCTAAAGGAGCAAATCCAAGGTAAAAACGATTGGTATATATCCCTTTTTCTAGAAAAATATTTACTTTGTCATTAGATAGGTTATATGATTTTTCGGTTAATTTATCTAAAATATAAATGTTAGAATTCACATTTTTCATGTCATCAATAACAAACTTAACATTACCCTCTATACCAACAATTATTTCTAAGGGGACTTGTAAACTGTTAGAGATATTTTGTACTCCGGTAATAACATATTTGCTATCGTTTTCTGGAAATTTCCAATAAAAATCTGTAGTTCCAATATCAAAAATATCAGCATCGTACCCTTTATCGTATGCAAAAGAAGTATAACTACTAAAAGATATTGCAATTTGCCTGTGGTATTCATTATCATCATTATCTTCTTTAAAATCCATACCTAGTTTTATTATTGGCAAGTTAAAACCAGTAGTCTTTTTTGATTTTGTTGAAGATTTAAAAAATACAGAACTTCCAGCTCCTTCTGTTTTATACTCTCTTTGACTATTATTAAAAGTTATGGTTCCACCATCTGAATCTCCAGAAACAAAGAAGCCTTGACCAATTGGAATGTAAGCTTCAGGTTCTTGAAAAATGGCATCACCTGAAGTAGGAGAACAAGAAACTTCTCCATTCATATCATATAAGTTTAAATAATCTATAATTACAGTATCGGTATTTGTAGATGCAATAGTAATATTACTACCTACAAAAACACAAAAAGAAACAACTTCTGTATTAAACACTCCAGATGTTGAAGGTAATGTAACGGTTGTTTTAATTACATCATTTACTTTTAAGTTAATTGTTTTACTTCCAGAAGATTTATATCTAATTCTCACAGAATCTACACTTCTTGCTATCTGATTAAAAGTAATTGAGTCTGTAGCAGAATTTAATAAAATAGCAGTACCTTCTAATTCTCCTCTAATAGTATTTTCTGTAGCTTCTGCCTCTAAAGTAATATCTACCATACCAGTTTCTCCACTTAAATTAGCAGCTTTTGCGGTAACTCCAGTAGCAATAGTTCTTGTTGCATAACCACCAACATATCCTTTAAAAAAGTGTCCAGAAACATCTCCACTAGCGTCTAATTCGCCTGCGTGTTTCCAAAAATATAATGTTCCTGTAATTGCATCATTATTATCTTCTATAAATTCTTTTACGCTTATTGCAGAAGTGTATGGGTTGGCAACTAAATAAGATTCATTTGCTCCCACAGTTGTTGTCATTGTTCCATCTTTTGGAATACCTAAAAAAGTGTAATTTTGAGCTCTTCCTGGTCCTTTAAAAATAAATCCATCTGTATTAGGTATAGCTGTTCCGCTTCTTTTTTGAACCCAACTTGCTCCGCCTCCATCACTTGAAGCATAAGTATACATCCAATAATCTGCTAAAGTAATAGGGTCTGTAGTATCTCCATCATAATTAGTTCCTGTAAGAAAAGTAATGTTTTTAGCAATACTTGTATTTATAATTCCATCAAAAGAAGTTGGATCAGTACCATCTTTAAAAACATCTGAAATGGTATATGTAGTTGCTCCTGAAGCACTAATTACAGGAGAGCCCATATAATTGTATCTATATAAGCTAGGTACGCTAGAGTTTTGATCAACTAATAATCTCCCTGATCCAGATACCAAACTTGCTGAGGTATGGGTTTGTATAAATTGAGACTCACTATTACCAGTTGCACCTGTAGAATTTATTAAACGAATATCTCCATTTAATATAACATCACCAGTAACTACTAGTAAATTATCAGTAATTCCTAATATTCTCGAAGCATTAACTGTTAATTTTCTCGCACTCAATTTATTTCCAGAATGATTGTAATCTTGATCAATTACTACAAAACGAGAGCGATCTGGAGATCCATTATTCCAAGTTCCTCCGGTTCTAGTTGTTATATCTGTTTTATGTAATCCTAGGTAAGTATTAGCATTTACATCTGCACCTGTAACTTCTGATAGTAAAGGATCATGAGGGTGTCTTTCCGCACCTCCATTTCCTAATAGTCGATAAGGATCTAAAGCGTCATTTATAAAAACTACCCATTCATTTGGAGTATATACTGTATTTGATGTAAGTGCCTCATCTATTCTAACAAAACATGTATTATCTTCAAAAGAAGAAACTACATCGTATCTATTTGCCCAAGATGTTTCATCTGTTGTAGTTGATAGGGAGATAATATCATTACCTCCATTAAATATGGTAATAGCATTATTATCTATTACATTGGCAGGAATTGAATTGTCAAAATTAGTAATTACGTTTGCAGTACTTTTTAATAATACAGATTTACCAGCAGCAAGTGCAGATGGCACTGTATAACTAACTGTAGGAACAACATTAGTTTGGTCACTTCTAAACACGTCTGAATATAACTGAATATTAATAAGACCACCAGCAACAGAGTTTGTTGGGTGGGTGTTTGTAATTTCAATCCATTTTTCAGTCCCAACTTGATACACTTGCGTTATCATTGGTGTGCCTCCTAGGTTAATTACATTTACTGTTATTACATTACTTTCTGCACTACAAAGGTTTCCACCAATATCACTTGTAGCCAATCTTTTGTAATAGGTTGTTGTTGTTAAAGTAGAGGCATCTGTATAAGTTGCATTTGTATCAGCACCTCCAGCATTAGAAAAACCTGATGTAGCACTTGTGGTACTTTTTTGCCACTGATAGGTAATTGTACCACCAGTTTCTGAAGCATCTGTAGAAGATGTAAAAGTTGCTGGTGAAGAACTTGAGTTAATTACTTGATTTGTAGCAATAACACCTGGATTTGGCTTTCTAATAGTAATAGTAATGGGATATTCTTGACTTAATAAACCACCCGAAGTTTTTAATTGAATGACACCGTTGTAAACTCCTGAATTTGGATTTGTAGGCACAGAAACCGTTATTGGAGAAGAAGGTAAACTAACATCTGTTAAATCTGTAAAACCCTGTAAATTAGCAGTATCATTAAAGTTTATACTATACAAAGTAGGGCTGTTTAAAGTTGCAGAATAAATAAAGCTAGCACTAGTAGATCCTGCACAAAGATTTTCATTTGTGTTTGATAAAGTAATTGTAGGGGCAACAGGATCTAAAATCGTAATGGTTATTGGGTAGCTTTTCTCACAACCATTTGTGGGTTCTCTTATGGTAATTGTTGCAGTGTAAGAGCCTGCCAATAATCCTGCGGGAATATTAATTTCAATTTGAGAAATAGTTAATGCTGTATAAGAAACATCTGTAAAAGTTACATCATCAAAATCAATATTATATTCATTTGGCGAATTTGTAGTGGCCGAATAGGTTAGATTTACTGTTTGAGCATTAGAATTAAAGTTTGTAGATGGATTTGCTCCAAATGTAATAGTTGGAGATGGGTTTATAGTTACAGGTAAAGAATTAGATTCTACAGAAGTGCAACTTCCTAGTAACTTAAATGCTCTTACTTTTAAAGAGGTAATACCAAATGCTAAAGGGTCTGAATTTATAGTAATATTAGCAGCAGGATTTGGACCAATAGCGGTTGGTCCTACCGTATTGTTGTCTTGATCTAACAGTTGATAAGCTAAACCTGGTTGAGCATCTATTATTGTTACAGTAAATATACTATTTTCACAAATTGGAGAGCTAGATACCGCTGTTATTGTAGGAGTCGTAGGAGGTAAACAAACAACTACCTTAGATAAAGATTGGTCGCTTTCACAACTACCAGTTGTGGTAGATGTCGCAGTAACGGTAACTACGGCATTTGTGTAAAGTTCGTCAAAAGGTACAAGTTCACCACTGTTATCTAAGTTACCAATGGTCCAATTACCTGATCCATCTGTTGTTCCTGTTTTTCCATCAATTAAAGAGCCATCTAAATACAATTGAATGGTAGAACCAATTGGTAATCCAGAACTGGTTCCTGCAATACTTACGTCTCCTTCTGTAATTGGATCAGAACTAATATTTAATGCAGTTGGTACTGTTTTAGAATTAATTATAACGTTTTCAGAAATATTACTAACAGATTTTTCTGTTGCCTCTATAGTGGCAGCAATATATCTAGAAGGCGCAATACTTAAACCAGTAATTGTCCAAGTACCGTTAACAATAGTTGTAGTTGTGCCTTCTAGCATGTCTGAGGTTGTTACACCAGAACTTTCTTTAGAATATAATGTAACCGTTCCAGATGTTTCATTGGTAATTCCAGAAACAGTACTTATGTTTCCTGTAGCACAAAACTCTGTGTTAAGGGTTGGGGTTTGAGATTGAACAATTGGACTAGTAGGGCTAATACTAGAAGAAAGTGTATTTCTACAAACATTACCAGAATCTCTATTAGATACTTCTATAACGTCTGAGGTTAATAGAGTAAGAGAGCTGATATCAAATGAAAACGTATTTGAACTACCACTTGTAGTAGTAGTTATATCTGTAGATGCATTATTGATGATTAACCTTAGCGTTGCAGCCGTTGGAGGGCTACCACCAAAATTACCAGTTAAAGAGGTGTCTCCAACTTCAACAGCATTTAAAAAAGGAGTTGCAGATGCAGTACCTGTAGCGCTACATGTAGAAATTGGTTCGCTTCCTAAAGATTGACACGTTGAGGGATTTGTGTCTATTTTTACAATAAAATTAAGATTTTCATCAGTAAATCTCCTGCTACCAGTACCTAATCTAACTCTTGTGGCAGAAGTAGAAACAAAGTTTACAACGTTAACACCATCTATTGTAGTAATTTGAGTTCCAGTATTTGAATCAAAGAAATTAAAAATAAAACTAGACCCTGCAGGTGTACCTGTTGCATAGGTTAAATCTAAATCTCTACCTATTGCAGATAAAACAGGGGTTGCTAGTGGTGTACAAAATGTTAATAAAACAGTTTCTATATCACAATTATCTATAGAAGTTCCTTTTTCTATACCACTTGCTACTGTACTAGGAACTGTAGCAGTTGCTTTAATAACTTCGTTTGTAGCTAATGGTGTAGAAAACGTTAAGGTCCAATTACCTCCTGTAACAGCAGTTGTTCCAATAGAATTACCATCTTTAAAAACTTCTATAACAGTACCATCTTCTTCTGTGGAGGTACCCTGTACTTGTGTATCTCCATTAATTATAGCTCCTAATGTACTACCACCTGTTATTTGTGGACAGTCTGCTCTTATTAAAGGAGGTCCACTGGTTGGTGTTTGAGTATCTATTGTTTCTATATATAAATTATCTGATGTATTTTGAATTATCATCTACACCAGCTACATCAGAAGTTCCATTATTACCAATAACTCCTTTAGGGTTTATAGAAGTAACAGAAACCATTCTTAATTTAGTAGTAGGCCCTATGGGAAGATCTGCAAAAGGCATATAGAAATCGTAAAAATAGTCTGGGTCATCACAAACTCTAGTTAAAGCTAAAGATTTGATAGCGTGAGTTGTATAAGGTTTAGACACTATAAGATCTGGAGTTATAGTATCATCTATATTATATGCATCTACAGAAAAATTTGTTTTTAAAACAATTTCGAGTTCAAAACCAGGATTACCAGGTACAGCTCCAGGATCTTTATTAGCTCCAGTAAAACCAAATAAACCATCTGTATCTATTAGTATAGAATATCCTTTGGAGTTTGATGCTGCACCACCTAACCGAAATCGAAACCTCATATTTTCATTTCCAGGAGTACTATCATCTTTATTATAATAAGAAGATTTGCTATCTGCATCTTGAACTAAATCTGTAAAAGCACAAGAAGGTCCCTTTTGTGTATCTGCAGTAGGTTCTTGTAAAATTTCTGGAATACCTACATAAGCAATTTCACTATATAAAATATCAAAAACATCTGTTTCATTAACATTGGCAGGAAAACCAATATTGGTGTATTGACTAGGTGTTTCAGAGGGAGGTAAAGATACGTAACCATCTCCATTAGGGTCTAAAACAGTATTTGGTAAACC
>CAYPHE010000143.1:0-6470 GCA_964410075.1 uncultured Polaribacter sp. | reverse complement strand
ATTAATTTTAGTCAAAATAATGATAGCAGAATGTATCTTTTTGGAGTTCGTTTTGTAGATGTTTTATTATCAATTTTAGGTATTTTGTTGTTTTTATTTGTCATTCCATTTATTTTAATAGGAAACTTATTTGCGAATAGAGGTAGTTTATTTTATTCACAATCTAGGGTAGGTAAAAACGGTAAACTATTCCGAATTCATAAGTTACGTTCTATGGTTAAAAATGCCGAAGCAAATGGAGCAGTTTGGGCAACTAAAAACGATACTAGAATAACTAAATTTGGAAAGTTTTTAAGAAAAACACGTTTAGATGAATTACCACAATTTTTCAATATCTTAAAAGGGGATATGAGTTTAATTGGGCCAAGACCAGAAAGACCTGAGTTTGTTAAAGATTTAGAAGAACAAATTCCCTTTTATGCAATACGCCATGTTGTTAGACCAGGGCTAACAGGTTGGGCTCAGGTAAACTATCCGTATGCAAACACTATTGAAGAGCAAGAAACAAAATTACGCTATGATTTGTTTTATATTAAAGAAAGAAGTTCTTTTTTAGATTTCAAAATCCTGATAAAAACAATTACTACCGTTTTATATTTTAGAGGTCAATAAGTTTTTTTTCTTAAGAATAACAAACGAAGAAAAAGAAACGCTAAAAAAGGCAACAGACTTAAGTGAAAAACTTGAATACTACTTAGCCAAATTATTGGAATAATTCCTAGAAAAAATAATAGAACCGTAAAATAATAGTTTAGCCAGGCTGTTTTTGTGTTTTTCAACAATAAAAAAGCAACAACTATATTTGGTGCAAAAGCCCACAGAAAATTAAAATTATTTGGTGTAGTAGAATGGTTGGTAAAAAACCATAAAAAAACGATTAATACACCTAGAATACCACTTATAAAAAAGCTTAGAAAATCTACTACTTTTGTCCTTTTGTTGTTTCTGAAATCTTTATAAGTAATAAAAATTCCTAATAGAGATAAAATAGAAATAATCAGATAAGGATTAAAAAAAACACTTTTTACTACTATTGGTTTGTGGTTAATAAGTGTTTCTTCTTTTAAAACTAGGGTAGTATTTCCGTTTTTTCCATTTTTAAAACCTGCCAAAACATAATCTGGTAAATACATATATTGTAAAGGGTCTGCAATTGCATCTAGCTTACTACCTAAGGCAATATTTATACCTAAACTACCCCAAGAGTTGTAATGTAATTCTCTATTCATTAATGTTCTAAATGACAATCCTTTTTCTAAATGATTATCATAAAAAGTTACCTTTTCCTTTAAAACACTTTGAGTAATGTCTCTAAGTTTTGTAGCACAATTATCAAAAAAAGGGTCGTATAAATAACTCTTATTTTCAGGTTTGGTATTATTTTCTAAAAAATTAAAATATGCCTGTTTTTCTTTTTGATTTAAACTAAGTATTTGCTGTTTTACCCAACGTTTATCTTTATCATAGCTATACAAGAAATATTTAAAGTCATATCTACCTAATTGGTATAACAATTTTCCTTTAACAAAATTGGTATAAAAATTAGGCGCATTAAAATCAAAAATTCCATAATTATAAACAACATCAAAACCTTTTTCGTTGTCTTTTATTCGAATTGCAGAATGTCCAAAGGCTTCGTACAGAACACTGCCAGAACCTGCAGTTACAATAGAAATTTCTGCTTTTTCAGAAAGCTGAATTTGAGATGAAACTGCTAAAGGAGATAAAAAGAAGAGAAAAAATAAAATGTAGTTTTGTTTCATTTATTACGTTCTAAAAATAACTCAAATCAAATTTTAAAGAAAAAATATTAGAGTACAAAGCATTTCCAACACTACCAATATTTGTTAATGCATAATCAATTTGAATACCTCTAAATTTAAATCCAATTCCTAAATTAGGTTGTAAAGAAAGTGAGTCAGCATCATTAGGTTGTGCAATGTATTGAAAGTTACCAACACCAGTTCTAAGATAAGCAACACCTTCGTAATTTAGCTCAAAGCCAATAGCAGGATCTACACTTATTTGATCTGAAGAAATTAAGTCGTTTGTTCTACCAAAACGTACATTGGCATCTACTTCAGCCATAAGAAAGAAACTTCTAGATATTCGCCAATCTCTTGCAGCACCAATTTGCATTTTGGGTTTTGTTAATTCGGTAGTAGCTGGTAGTTCTTGGTTTGCACCTGTTACAGTTAAATCATCAAAAAAGTTTGCGTCTCGTATTTTTTGGAATTCATCTTCATTAATAATCCAAGTATTAAAAGTTGTAGTAATATCTCTTATCATTACTCCAAATTTCCAATCTCTTTTATCGACTTGAAAACCAACATCAAAACCAAATCCCCAAGAATTGGCAAAATCACCAATAATTCTTCGAACTATTTTTGCATTCACTCCAAATTTTACATCAGGGAATAATAAATTTCTTGCATAGGTTCCCGTAAAAGCATAATCTACAGAAGAAAATAAGCTAACCCTATTAAAATCTATATTTCCATTACTGTCAATTAGTTCTGTTGTATTTAAGATATCATCAACACCAAAACGAATTAAAGAAAAACCAACCGTACTTTTGTTATCAATAGGTAAGGCAACTGCTGCATGATTATAATTGGCAATTCCAGCAAAATAAGAAGCGTGCATTAATGAACCTTGTATTTCATCGATTCCAACCAATCCTGCAGGGTTCCAGTAGGTTGCATTGACGTCGTTACTACTAGCAACTACAGCTTTACTCATACCAAGAGCAGCAGCATCTACACCAATATTTAAAAATTCGTTTGAGTAATTTCTAAATACTTGTGCATTTGTAATTGTATAAAAACCAAGTAAAAAAAATGTGATTTTAATTTTCAAATTAGAAAAATTTATCGATAATTTAATTGTTAAGAGCTTTGTTGCAAGGTTTAAATAATGAATTTAGTAAATAAAACACAAACTAAGAAAAACTGCGAGTTTTTCCTAGATTGAGCAAAAAAATAACAATAAAACTTATAATTTATTGTGTACAAATACTATTTCTATTTAAAAATTAAGTTTATTTTATGACTATTGCTGTTCCTGATAATTCAATTTTTTTCTCTTTACTATAAAGAGAAGAAATTCCAATGAATACATTTGGAGGCATTTTCATATCACCATAAAGTTTTTTACGAACCCTAAAAAACATTTTTAAATCCTTATCAGGGTCATAATCTACAATATAAATTTTCATTTCTACCAAATCAGAAAATGAAGCATTAGCTTGAGCTAACCTTTTTTCTATTGCTTTGTAGGCTGTTTCTAGCTGTTTTTCTTTTGTGTTACCAGTACCTACCTGACCAGCTATGTATATAGTTTTAAAATTTTCATGTTCAACTGATATAACATTGGTTAACGCTGTAATTGGGTCTATATATTCTTTGGTGATTTTTTTAGACTGTATTTGAGCATAATTAGCTGTAGCTGCTGGTAAAAGAATATCTTCAAAGTACTTAGCCCATTTTCCATCGACAAAAGATTCGCCATACTCGTGAAATTCACCATTTGCTGTTTTTTCAAAAATCAATCGGTTTTTTGGATTAAAATAAACGATAAATTTTCTGTCTTTTAATTTTCCTTTGTATTTACCTCCTCCTGTTTTACTATATGGCTGATAATAATAACATGTATCTTTTATGCTATATGTAATGAGTGTATGTAGTTCTATATTTGCAGATACTACATCTAGAGTTAACATATTTCCATTCATTATGTAGTTTACACTTTCTCTAACTTTTACCTGAGTAGTGTCTTTTGCAGTATAAGATTTTGATATTCCTGACCAATTTCCCATTAAGAAAGATAGTTTAGCTAACTCTTTTTTTTCTCTTTCTTGGGCTGAAAAGGGATTAAAAATTAATAGCAATAATGCAGTTAATATAATAGTTTTCAATTGTTTCATTTTATGAATATCGTCTTATACTTAAACAAAACAAATATCTTAATTACATTTAGAATAACAGCTGTTTTGTAAAGTTATTGCTTACAAAATTTCTATTTCGGTATTTTCTTTAAAAAATCGAATAGCTCTTTTTTCTAACCATCTGTTTTCGGTAGGTTTAAAAGAATTCATAAAACCTACATGACCTCCATAGTTTGGTATTTCTAAGTAAAAGTTTTCAGATTTGTTTGCAACTTCTGTAGGGTAACATTCTTTAGATAAAAACATATCGTCTTTTGCATTTATCAACAAAGTTGGAATATCTATTTTAGTTAAATATGGTTTAGAGCTGGCCTTTGTCCAATAGTCTTTTGGATTTTTAAAACCAAAAACGGGAACTGTATAAATTTCCTCTAAATCACTAAATTTTGTAGCTTTAAAGAGCTTATTTTTATCTATATTAAAATCTGGAAACTTTATTGATTTTTCCAATACTTTACTCTTCATTGTTTTAAAAAATAGTTCTGTATATAACTTGTTCTTTAGTTTTGCAAGTTCTCTTTCTGAAGCACCAATATCAATAGGTACAGAAACAGCCATTGCACCTTTTATTTGCTTAGGCAATTGTTTGGTGTTTTCTCCTAAATACTTTAAGGTTAAATTTCCTCCTAAGCTAAAGCCAACCAAAATGATATTTTGGTAATTGTAGTTTTCAATTAAATAATTGATAACAAAAGCAACATCGTCAGTTTTTCCACTGTGGTATGTTTGTAAAAGTAGGTTGTCTTCTCCACTGCAACCTCTTAAATTCATGCAAACCGTATCAATTTTATAGTTATTAAAATGATTAGAAAATGAAGCCATGTATTTAGATTTCGAACTTCCTTCTAGACCATGAATTAATAAAACCAAAGTTTTTGAGCCTTTTATAGAAAAGTCTAAATCAATAAAATCATTATCCCAAGTGGCAATTCTTTTCCTTAAATATTGGCAGGTATCTTTCATAAAAAGAGGGCGATACATGGTGTTGAAATGATTATTTCGAAATGGTAAAGTAGGAGAGAAGTCGGAGATAAAAATGGGCATTGGTTTATTTTTCTTGATCTATAAAAATTATTGATTTAGTGAAACTAATAAAATTTATGGGAACAATAAAACAAGTAATTTTTGAATATGTATTTTAGCTAAAAATTAAAGAATGAAGCTTGTAAAACAAATTCCTAATTTATTAACTCTCGGAAATCTTTTCTGTGGAACTTTAGCTACAATTTTTGCTGTTCAAGGTAATTTTGAAGCAACTGCTATTTTTGTAGTTTTAGGAATTGTTTTCGATTTTTTTGACGGTTTTGCAGCACGTTTACTAAAAGTTTCTGGAGAATTAGGAAAACAACTAGATTCTTTGGCAGATATGGTAACCAGTGGAGTTGCTCCTGGAATTGTAATGTTTCAACTATTAGGAAACAAGAATAAGTATTCTAACGAATTATTAGATTTCAGTTTTATTTTTCAAAATGAAATAAATTATATTCAATATTTGGGTCTACTACTTACACTCGGTTCTTGTTACAGGTTAGCAAAATTTAATATCGATACCAGACAAAGTGATTCATTTATTGGATTACCAACTCCAGCAATGAGTTTGTTTATTGTTTCTTTACCTTTAATACCAGAATATTCTAATATAGAGTTTGTACAAACGATATTAACTAATAATTACTTCTTAATAGCCATAACGTTATTGTTAACGTATCTAATGAATGCTGAATTGCCTTTATTTTCTTTAAAGTTTAAAGATTATAGTTTAGCCAATAATAAATTAAAATACATTTTTATTTTAGTTAGTCTAGGAGCTTTAATTGGATTGCAGTTTTTAGCAGTTCCCTTGATCATATTTTTGTATGTCTTATTATCGATAATTTTAGGAGATAAAAAATGAAAAATAAATTAACAATTTTATTTCTTTTTTTTATAGTTTTAACTAAAGCTCAACAAACTAAAAAGTATTTATATTTTTCAAATCAAATTGAACCATTAAAAACAGAAAGAAAAATTGAAAAATATAAAAATGGAAATACAAAAAAAATATATAACCTAACAACGTTCATTTTTAATAGTGAAGAGTACCTATTTTATTCTGGTAAATATATTGAATATAAAAAAAACGGAAAAATAAGGTTGGAAAGAGTCATGGATTTGTTTGGATGTCTTTTAAGTGCAACTGAATATTTATATTTTGGTAATGTGATTACATACAAAACTATTGAATTAGATACAACCGCTGAAAATTTAGAAAATTTTTTATTTGGAAAAAAATCAGCTATTGTGACTCTAGAGGAAAAAGAATTTTATACAAATGAGAAAAAAGAATTAATACTTTTTAAAAAAGGTATTCGCGTTAATGGGGAAAAAAGTGGTATTTGGGAAACGTACAATAAAGACGAAGTTATTAAGAGTAAAGAATATAAAATTAGGAATAAATATAAAAATATAGAAAAATCAAAAATCATTAGATTTAATAATCCTAATTTTTAAGAACTAAAGTTTTTCTTCTTTTTCAGCTCAAAAT
>CAYPHE010000142.1:0-6544 GCA_964410075.1 uncultured Polaribacter sp. | reverse complement strand
GCATCTTATAAAAAATATGGTTTAGGTGCTACAGAAGTGTATATTTATCAAAATAATTAGTAACTAATGAAAACCGTTTATTTAGATAATGCTGCTACCACAAAAGTAGAGGGTGCTGTTATTGAAATCATGCAAAATGCGTTGGTAGAAAATTTTGGTAATCCTTCTTCTACACACAAATTTGGTAGAAAAGCAAAAACAGCTATTGAAAATGCTCGTAAAAATATTGCAAAGCAATTGAATGCATCTTCTAGTGAAATTATTTTTACTTCTGGCGGAACTGAAGCGGATAATTTAATATTACATAATGCTGTTTTAAATTTAGACGTACAGAGAATCATCACTTCAAAAATAGAACACCACGCTGTTTTATATACTTGCGAATATTTAGCCAAAACTTATAATATAGAGTTAGAATTTGTTAAGATAGATGCAAATGGAAGTATAGATTTGACTGATTTTGAGGAGTTACTAAAAAGTAGCACAAAAAAAACATTGGTAAGTTTAATGTGGATTAATAATGAAATTGGTAACATTTTAGAAATGGATAAAGTTGGTGTTCTTTGTAAAGAACATGGTGCTTTATTACATTCTGATACAGTTCAGGTGATTGGTCATTACCCCTTAGATTTACAAAAAACAACGATTGATTTTTTAGTGGCCAGTGCACATAAATTTCATGGGCCAAAAGGAGTGGGGTTTGCTTATTTTAGAAAAGGTTTTGGAATTACACCGATGCTTCATGGTGGAAGCCAAGAAAAAGGAGCTCGTTCTAGTACAGAAAATGTACATGCTATTTTAGGTATGGAAAAAGCCTTAACTATTGCCAATGATGAGTTACAAAAAGACAAAAATTATATAGAAAGTTTAAAAGTGTATTTCATTTCAGAATTAAAATCGCTTTCTAATAAAATTGAATTTAATGGTTTGTCTGAAGACTTAGATAAAAGTACTTACACTATTTTAAATGTACGTTTTCCAGTAAATAATAACATGCTTTTGTTTAGTTTAGATTTAGCGGGTGTTGCTGTTTCAGGCGGAAGTGCCTGCCAAAGCGGAAGTAATAAAGGGTCTCATGTTTTGAGCGAATTTCTAGATGAAAACCAACAAAACAAAACTTCGGTTCGATTTTCATTTTCGAAATATACTACAAAAGAAGAATTAGATTATACAATTGAGCAGCTTAAAAAGTTGCTATAATTTTCTAATTTCAGTATAATTTTTCCTTATCAAATTTCATTGATAAAATGACCCTTACATCTTAAATTTGCTTAAAATTCAAGTAAAATGAAGAGAGGAACTGATGGAGAAAAAGAACTACAAATTAAGCAGAATACTGAAAATCGTGCAAAGCGATTTTATGAAAATCAGATGAAAACTAGTCTGAATAAAAGAATGCGAGCTTTTATTGAGAATCAAGAAATGGTATTTATTGCCACTTCAGATGCAAAAGGAAACTGCGACTGCTCCCCAAGATTTGGAAACAAAGGTTTCATTAAAATATTAGATGAAAAAACGTTGGTTTATCCAGAATACAGAGGCAATGGTGTATTTGCGAGTTTGGGTAATATTTTAGAGAATTCTCATATTGGGATGGTCTTTGTCGATTTTTTTGAAACAGCTGTTGGTTTGCACGTTAACGGGACTGCTTTTAGCTATGCTAACGTAGAAATCCCAAAAAAATATCTAGACGTAATGCAACCTTTATTAGAAAATACAAAAATTACTATAGAATGCTGGGTTTTTATTCATGTAGATGAAGCATATATTCACTGTTCTAAACATGTTCCGAAACTTAAAAAAACGAATAAACCGATTGCTTGGGGAACAGATGATAACAAAGCAAAACAAACAGAACATTTTATGATGGCATAAAAAGATTAGTTCGTTTTTTTTGAAAAGTAAAGAGGCTGTCTGAATCGTTTTTAACTTTTCAGACAGCCTCTTTTAAAATTTTTACAAACTAAAAACTATTTATACAGCTACATCGTACTCACGAAGTGCATCATTTAAAGAAGTCTTTTTGTTAGTACTTTCTTTACGTTTTCCAATAATTAAAGCACATGGCACATTGTATTCTCCAGCAGGAAATTTTTTGGTATAACTACCAGGAATAACAACAGATCTTGCAGGTACTTCACCTTTCATTTCAATAGGTTCATCACCAGTAACATCAATAATTTTAGTACTCATAGTTAAAACTACATTTGCACCTAAAACAGCTTCTTTACCAACTCTAACACCTTCTACAACTATAGAACGAGAACCTAAAAAAGCACCATCTTCAATAATTACAGGAGCGGCTTGTAATGGTTCTAAAACACCACCAATTCCAACTCCTCCAGAAAGATGCACATTTTTACCAATTTGAGCACAAGAACCTACAGTGGCCCATGTATCAACCATTGTACCTTCATCTACGTATGCCCCAATATTTACATAACTTGGCATTAAAATGGTACCAGAAGATAAATAAGAACCTTGTCTTGCAGAAGCTCCAGGTACAACACGTACGCCTTGTGCTTCGTAATCTGTTTTTAATGGCATTTTATCGTGATATTCAAAAATACCAGCTTCTAAAGTTTCCATTTTTTGAATTGGGAAATACAAAACCACGGCTTTCTTAACCCATTCGTTTACTTGCCAACCATCTGCAGTTGGTTCTGCAACACGTAATTTTCCTTTATCTAGTAGTTCTATTACTTGTCTAATGGTATTTGTTGTGTTTTCGTCTTTTAACAACTCACGATTATCCCATGCAGATTCTATAATTTTTTTAATATCTTCCATAAAATGTATTATTTCAGCAAATATAAATCTATTCTAAAAAAGAGAGAATTGAAAATTCGTTTTTAAACAAATATACATTGCTTGTTTAAAAAATGTACTTTTGCCAAAACGCTTTCTATGCCTAGAATTTTAGCTATCGATTACGGAAAAAAAAGAACGGGAATTGCAGTAACAGATGAGTTGCAAATTATTGCTTCTGGCTTAACTACAGTAAATACAGAAGAGCTTTTTGCTTTCTTAAAAGACTATGTTGCTAAAGAAAATGTAGCATTAATTTTGGTGGGAGAACCCAAACAAATGAATAACGCTGCAAGCGAAAGTGAAGTTTTAATAGCTCCTTTTGTAGAGAAATTAGAAAAAACATTTCCAAAAATTACTATTAAAAGAATTGATGAGCGTTTTACTTCTAAAATGGCTTTTCAAACAATGATTGATAGTGGATTAAAAAGAAAACAACGCAGAAATAAAGCTTTGGTTGATGAAATTAGTGCTACTATAATTTTACAATCGTATTTGTATAGTCAGTAGACTTTGGCTGTTAGGTTTTAGTTATTTGTTTGGATATGGATTGCAGGTAAATTTCTTTGAATTTAAAGAGTTGAAATTAATAGATTTTAAAATCTGTACAAGAATTACATCTTTTAGTATTAAGAATATTTTAAACAGATATTTTAGGTTTAGTAAGTAGATATTGTATTTTTGCAAAAAAATAAATAAATGATATTACCGATAGTTGCTTATGGTGATCCTGTTTTACGAAAAGTTGGTAAAGAGATTGATAAAGATTATCCAAATCTAAAAGAACTAATTGCCAACATGAAAGAAACCATGTATAATGCTTCTGGTGTTGGTTTGGCGGCTCCTCAAATTGGTAAAGACATTCGTTTGTTTATTATAGATGCTTCTCCGTTTGGAGATGACGAAGATTTATCTGAGAAAGATAGAACTACTCTAAAGACATTTAAAAAAGTATTTATCAATCCTAAAATAATAGAAGAAGTAGGGGATGAGTGGGCTTTTAACGAAGGATGCTTAAGTATTCCGGATGTTAGAGAAGATGTGTTTCGTAAAGAAAAAATTACAATAGAATACTTAGATGAAGATTTTAGCAAGCATACCGAAGAATTAGAAGGTTTGGCAGCAAGAGTTTTTCAACACGAATACGATCATATTGAAGGTGTTTTATTTACGGATAAATTGTCTACACTTAAAAAGAGATTGATTAAAAAGAAATTAGAAAATATTTCAAAAGGAAAAATTCGTTCTGATTACAGAATGCGTTTTCCGAACTTAAAGAAAAAAAAATAATAAATTTATAGACAGAGACTACCAATTTGGTTAGACTAATCTTGTTGATTTTGTCAGACTGAGCTTGTCGAAGTCCAAAAAAAAATATAAATGGAATTCAGTAAAATTATTTCAGTAACAGGAAAACCAGGATTATATCAGGTAATTTCTCAATCTAAAAACGCAATTATTGCAGAAGCTATTTTAGATAAAAAAAGATTGGCAATAAACGCGACACAAAATGTTAGTTTGTTAGAAAATATTGCTATTTATACTTACGAAGAAGATTTGCCTTTATTAGACGTTTTTAAAGCTATCGCTGAAAAAACCGAAGGAAAGGAAGCGCTTTCTCATAAAGAAAGTGGTAAAAAATTAGAAACTTTTTTCTTAGAAGCTATACCTAATTATGATGAAGATCGTGTATATACTTCTAACATAAAAAAAGTATTTCAGTGGTATAATATTTTGGTAAAAGCTGGATTAGATTTTACGGCTATAGCCAACACAGAAGAGGAAGCCGAAGCTACAGAAGAAAGTAAATAAATTTTAACATGCTGTCATTTTAAGCCTAGCCTAGAATTTCTTTTTTAAAACGGAAGATTTTGTTGCTAAAAATTAATCAATTAAAATGTTTAACAATTTATGAATAGTAGAAAAGAACAATTGACTGCTTTTAATAGGTTGTTAGATATTATGGATGATTTGCGCGAAAAATGTCCTTGGGATAAAAAGCAAACCTTACAAAGCCTTCGCCATTTAACTATAGAAGAAACCTACGAATTAGCTGATGCTATTTTAGAAGATGATCTTACTGAAGTTAAAAAAGAGTTGGGAGATGTTTTGTTGCATATTGTTTTTTATGCTAAAATTGGTAGCGAAAAAAAAGCGTTTGATATTGCTGACGTAGCCAATTCAATTTGTGAAAAATTAATTGAAAGACATCCACATATTTATGGAGACGTAAAGGTAGAAAATGAAGCAGATGTAAAACGAAATTGGGAACAAATTAAGCTAAAAGAAGGAAAAGAATCTGTTTTAGAAGGTGTACCCAAAAGTTTGCCTGCTTTGGTAAAAGCAAATCGCATACAAGACAAAGTTGCGGGGGTTGGTTTCGATTGGGAAAAGCCAGCACAAGTTTGGGAGAAGGTGCAAGAAGAACTAACGGAATTAAACGAAGAGGTTGTAAATAACAATACAGAAAATATAGAAAAAGAATTTGGAGATGTATTGTTTTCTATGATAAATTACGCTCGTTTTATTGGTGTAAATCCAGAAAACGCACTTGAAAAAACAAATAAAAAATTTATAAAACGCTTTCAATATCTAGAAAAAGAATCCAAAAAAGCAGGCAAACAGTTGGCAGATATGAGCTTAGCAGAAATGGATGAATATTGGAACGAAGCAAAAAAATACGATAACTAATTAATCAATTTAAAATTAAATACAAATGAATATAGATTTAGAAGCTATTGCAGATACAATAAAAAACATTGTTTTAAACTATGGTCCAAAGTTAATTGGAGCTATTGTTGTTTTAATAGTTGGGTTATGGATTATTAAGCTATTAACCAAGAGTTTTTCTAAAATATTAGATAAAAGAGAAGTTGATGCATCTCTAAAGCCATTCTTTAAAAGTATGGTGGGTATTTTACTAAAAGTATTACTAGTAATAAGTGTCTTAGGTATGCTAGGTATAGAAATGACTTCGTTTATTGCTATATTGGGAGCTGCAGGTTTAGCTGTGGGTATGGCACTTTCTGGTACTTTACAAAATTTTGCCGGTGGCGTAATGATTTTAATTTTTAAACCTTACGAAGTTGGAGATTTTATTACTGCACAAGGTCATAGTGGAACAGTTCATTCCATTCAAATTTTTAATACAATCTTAAAAACACCAGATAATAAAACCATTATTATTCCAAACGGACAATTATCTAATGCTTCTATGACAAACTTTTCTACAGAATCAACTAGAAGAGTAGACTGGACTTTTGGAGTTGGGTATGGAGATGATACAGATAAAACGAAAGAGGTGTTAAGAAAAATGATTGAAGCTGATGAGCGTGTTTTAAAAGATAAAGATGTTTTTGTAGGTCTTTCTGAATTGGCAGATTCTTCTGTTAATTTTGCAGTTAGAGCTTGGGTAAAGTCAGAAGATTATTGGTCTTTGTATTTTGATATAAACGAAAGAGTGTATAAAACTTTTGAGAAGGAAGGTTTAAATATTCCTTATCCTCAAATGGATGTTCATGTTCATAAAGTATAATAATTATTTATTAGTATATTAAATAATAAACCGAAAACTGATTGTAGTTTTCGGTTTTTTTGTGCTTTTATTTATCAAACAAAGAATTAGAAAAGGTGTAGAACCTATAAAAAAGTCCTTTTGATAGAACAATAAATAAATTATCTTTACAGGATAACAGTAACACTAAAAACACCATATCCTGATTTATTTACGGGATAT
>CAYPHE010000141.1:0-6584 GCA_964410075.1 uncultured Polaribacter sp. | reverse complement strand
CACTAAATAAAACCAATCCTAAGCCCATTTTAATTGATGTGTATACAGATTGGTGTGGGTATTGTAAGAAAATGGATTTGCAAACGTATTCGAACAAAACAATAATTAAAAGTATAAACGAAAACTTCTATGCAGTAAAATTAGACGGAGAAGAAAAGAAAGACATACTTTACAAAGATTATAATTTTAAATATACAAAACAGGGTAGGAGAGGTTATCATGAATTACCTGCAACGCTAATGGAAGGGAAATTATCTTATCCTACAACTATTTTTTTATCTGACAAAGAAGAGTTGTTACAACGAATCCCTGGTTATTTAGATACCAAAACTTTTGAGAAAATTATTGCTTACTTTTCAAACAAAACCTATGCAGAAAAAGATTGGAAAACTTTTGAGAAAAATTTTAAGAGCAGTTTATAGAGAAATTTAGCTACAGATTCACGAATACATTTTTTTATATTCTTGAATTTGCTGGAAAAAACTTTATAATTCTAAGTAACTTATTTTTTAAAGTACAATTTCTTCAAAATCATCTGTACGTTCGGCATTAGCAAATAAACTTTGAGTTTCTTTTGGAGGTATGGCTAATTTGCGTTTTATCAAATCAATCCAGGCTCCATATACTTTTATAATTGCAGAAAGTTCTCCTTTTTCATTAAAAATTTGATGTACTATTTTCCAACGTTCATTATTTTTAGACAACCCATACACCTTAAAATTCACAGTTATATTTTCTCCTAAATGAATTTCTTTTCGGTAACTAGTTTCTTCTTTAAATAAGATAGGACCAATGTTGTGTTTTGTAAAATCTTCTATAGAAAAACCTTGATCTTTAAAATAGCGTACACGAGTTTCTGCTGCATAATCATTATATGCAGTGTGCCTCATATGTCTATTTGGGTCAAAGTCTGCCCATTTTGTAGTAAACGTAACCGAAAAAGCCATAGTTTCTATTTTTAGTTTTGGAATGTTAAGGTTTTAATTTTAAAACCTCCAGCCAACATTTAAGCCAATTCTTGGAACTAGTGTTGGTGAATCTGTTCCAAATAAATTACGACCTAAACCACCGAAAATATCTATAGTTAAACCACCTTCAGAGACGTATTTTGTACCAACGGCAATACCTAAAGCAGCATCTGTATATTCAATATCAAAAACATTAGAGTCTTTTTCAGATTCTTTTTTACCAGAGTTAATACCTAAAAAACCTTCTCCAAAAAAGTTCCATTTGTATTCTTTAGTAAAAAAATGACGATAATAAGGAGTAATCATAACGTTTTCGTTGTAACGAAAATCTACATTTTGTTCTGCTAAATTAAAGAGTGCAGAAATACCAATTGAAGATTCTTCGTTTATTATTCTTTCGTAAGAAATCTCTATACTTCTAATAACTAACGCATCAGCTACATCTAATTTTACTTCTTGTTGAGCAAAAGTTAAACTACTGGATAATAATAGCAAACTAAATAGAATTTTTTTCATAAAATAAATTTAAGCAAATATAAAAACTTCTTTTTTAGAAACGGTATCCTAAAGAAATACCACCTCTTCCTACAATGTCATCATCATCGTAACTATTAGAAGAAGTATCTCCTAAAATATTTCTACCAATACCTAAAAATACTTCTGCAGTAAATCCAGATTTTAATACAAATTTACCTCCAACAGAAACACCTAAAGCAAAACGAACATTTGTTTCTCCTTCTACATAATTATCTATATAGTTTCCTGAAGAATCATAAAATGAATCATAGTAGCCGTCTGAACGTGAATTTAGCATCCCAAAACCTTCTACAAAAAAGCCTCTTGCAAAAGTTCTTTCATTAAAAAACCATCTGTAAAAAGGTGTTAATGAAAAATCTCTAGGATAATCAATATCATTTGAGGTATCAGATGTGCCAATAAATAAACTAACTCCATACGAGGTGTCTTTGTTTATCAATCTTTCATAACTTATATCAATAGCGGCTAAAGCAATTAGACTTGTAGTACTTATTTTTAATTCTGTTTTTTTGTTTTCGTCTTGTGGATACTTAAAATCATTTTCTTGACTAAAAATTCCAATACTAAATAATAAAACGACTAAAAGGGCAATTTTTTTCATAATGATGCTTTGGTTTTTGTTTAACAAACATATTAAAAATACGAATACGGAGCTCTTAAAAAATAGCTTTTAACTGAATGCTTCCTGTATGAATTGTGTTAGAATTTTCTGCAGTTCTACCTAAATAACTAAGGTTAAGGTTTAAATAACTATTTATTTTTCTATTAAATAAAATATTCCAAGTATAGTTTCTACCAGCTTGTAAGCCTTCTAGCATTTGATAGGCAACAGGAGAAATGGTGTTTCCTGTAAAATCATTAAAAAATAAAGTAAAGTTTGCAGAAATTTGATGTTGTTTTTCAGTAGCATAATAATATTCTAGTCCAATTTTTTGCTGTTGTAAACGCTCAAATTCTGCTAATTGATTTTCTTTTAAAGTGTAGTGATAGTAAGCAGAAAACCGATTGTTACTATTGTAAAGAAAACTAATTTTTGGTTGAATTTCATTACTATTTATGTTATAGTTTCTGTTGTTAAAGTTTTCAGTTTTCAATTCGTTTTTAGAAGTCTTGGTCATAAATTCGGCTAACCAAAAATCTGCAAATTTGTGTGCAAAATTTATTTGATGCAATTCAATTGTATTTTCTTGACTTCCTATAAAGAATTGTTGTTTATTTCGGGAATTTCCAATGGTATAATTGGTGCTAAATCTTTGTAAATTTCTATTAAAATACAAACTGTTTCTTAGGTTAAAATTTAAACCAATTAGTTTGTCTTCATTAAAATCAAATGGATTAAAATTAAAGGAGTCTCCCAAGCGTTCTTGTTCATTATCTACTAATAAAAAGCTTTGATTACTAAAGTGAGAAAGCAATTTTTTCATCCCTTTTTTATTCTTCCAATTGGTAAAGTTGATGTTTAAATTTTGAGTAAATTTTGCTCTTTGAGTGGCTACAAAACGTAAATTAGGCAAAGGCAAACGTAAATAAGCAGCTTGATCTTGAAATTCTGCAATTTCAAATTCATCAAAATCTTCAATACCGTCGTTGTTGTAATCTATCCAAGTATAAAAACCTTGTCCCTGTTCTGTTTTTACATACACAAATTCCTGTTGTGCAATATTTCCAGAAGCACTTTCAAAAGAAGTAGCAAAATTTACAAAGTTTTGAAACAGTTTTTTACTAAAAATAATTTTCGAATTCAAAGATTGTTCATCAGCCATAAAATTATTATGAGTATCTCTGTAGTTGGCGTACAAACTTAAACTGGTATTGTCATTCTGAATCAGTTTGCTATTTATATAAATGGTTTTTCGATTGTTTATTTCCTCGAATTTATTGTTTTTTATACTGTCATTATTTCTAAAGTTGACTCCAATTTTAGCAAATACTTTCGTGGAATCTCCCACTCCAAAATAAGTTTCATATTCTTTAAATTGATGGCTCGTTGCTACAAATTCTTGGGTAACTGTATTTTTTCTCGAATTATTTTCAATGTTGGTAAAAGCACCCAACCAGCTTTTTATAAAACGTTGTTCTGCTCTAGCATTAGCAACCAAAAACGTGTTATCTTCTAATGTAGAGGTGTTTTGTAAAAAACTTGTTTTTGCAAAAAAGAACGTATTGTTAAACTGTAGTTTAGTATTCAGTTCGTGTTTGTTTCCATTATAAACATCAGGATAACTTAAATGGCTGTACTTGTAAAGTGCAAAGCCTTTGTCTTTGTTTTGTAGTTTTAATTCTGATGAAAATAGGTTCTTTGTAGCAAAATTGGTTAAAATATTCCAATCTCTGTTAAATTCTACAGGTTCCCAGCCCACCTCTGTATTAAAGTTCTTCTGTACATATTCATGATTAATAGTGCTTTGTAATTGCCATTTTTTATCGAAAATAACTTGTTGCCAATTAAACAAGCTGGCTAGTGCTGTATTGTTTCCATCATCTATAGATGAAAATAGATTCGCATCATTATTACTTACAGCAATTTCAGTGGATAAATTTGTTTTTTGGTTTGGTTTGTAACTAGATTGTACAACAAAAGTTTGAAAACGGTTTGGAGCAACTAACTGATTTATGGGGTCGTAATTTCCTAAGTTTTCTCCTACATAAACAAAAATGTTTCCGAGTGCAGTAGTTTCCTGTAAATTATAATCGCCATTATTTACACCAACTTCAGTAAAAACAACATTAAATAAATCGTCATTCGGATCGTTAGAAAACTCAAAAAAATCAATAGTATTTGTTTCCGATTTTTTATACTGAATAACATCAGGATTAAACGAAACAGGAAAAGCAGCTTCAGCAATCATCAAATTAGTATCGTCGCCAGCATTGGCCAAAATATTTTTTTGTACATCCGTTAAATCTTGTTGTATCGGTTGATTTTTAGCATCATTTTCACTATAAAAATAAGCCTTAACACTTACTTTTTTATTTTGATAATTCAATTCTTCATACGTTAAAAAACGTGTGTAATTTCTATCTGCATATTGAAATTCTATCAACACACGAATATCATTGGTTATCGGAAAAGTGGTGTTGAATCTTAATTCTGCCAAATTGTAATCCATCACGTAATCTTTATCCTCTCCACGTTCTATTTGAACCCCATTAACATAAACTTGTTCACTACCTTCTATAATTAAAATATTGGCTTCATTATTTAGTCCAAAAATTTTATAAGGACCCTGGTTTCCCTCTGTAATGGGTACTCTAAAACTGTTAAATTTCCCTCTAACAATAGCGCCAGCAGCAGACGCTTTTAGGTTTTTATTAATGTTTGCTTGAACCCGTAAACCAGAAATTTGCTTATTAATAGGCATAAAATAACTGTCTTGATTAAAGATGGAAATATCTCCAGCGCGTAATTGCCAATCATCGCTAAATAGTTCTACATAAATTTGGTTAAAATCGGTTAAGTTTTGGGAATAACCGTTTTGTTGAATAGGAATGTTGGTGTCAAAAATATGAGCTCGAATACCTAATTTTTGAGAAAGATTTCCAGAAATTTCTAAATCCAATTGCGAATTAGTTACCGCATTTTGATTGTTTCCAGAAGTTAAGCCTCTTAAAATAAATCCTTTGGTGTTTAAGCCCTCAAATATTTTTTTATCATCAGCTTTTTTATTGGTGGTTAAACTGTATAATACACCAGTATTGGTTTCGTTAGGTTGAATTAAACTTTCATCAAAAGGTGTATATGTTTTGGTAATAAATTCTGGAAGTCTAAAATAGGAGACAGTTATTTTCGAATATTTTTTTGAGTTGATAACTAATCGTGCTTTATTGAAATCAATTTTATAATTCTTTTTAGAAATTTTTTGTAGTGTACTATCCAATACTTTAAATTCTTGAGAATTTAAAGGAACAGAATCTAATTGAATAGTGTCTTTTTGTACAACTAGCTTTTTAACTCTAAAATCAGAATTCTGAATTTGAGACGTGGCGATATAGGTAATACCAACAAAAAGAAAAAAAAGTAGTTTTTTACGCATACAATTACTCTACTTTGCTAACGTAAATAATCTTTTTTTAATGTGTACAATAATTTATTTAAAAAAGAGATTGTTGTTTTAGAGCATTCTCATGCTGAAGCAACCATTTTTTGCGCCAAATTCCACCAGCATAACCAGTTAAAGAACCATCGGAACCAATAACTCTATGACATGGAATTACAATCCAAAGTGGATTTTTTCCATTAGCACTAGCTACAGCTCTTATGGCTTTTGTATTTCCTAAATTTTTACTTTGCTGTAAATAAGTAGTGGTTTTTCCATAGGGGATTTTTAAAAGCTCTTGCCAAACTTTGATTTGAAATTGAGTTCCTTTTGGATTAACCGTTAAGTTAAAACTAGCTCTTTCTTTATTAAAATATTCGTTTAATTGAACAACACATTCTTGCAAGCATTGAGGAACTTCTTGTTGAAGTAATTCTTCGGAAACAGCATCATGATCTACAATAGAAATCGATTGAATTCCGTTTTCATCACCAATAATTTTTGCAATGCCTATTGGTGATTTGTAGTATGTAGTTTCAGGGTTCATTTTTCAGTTTGTCAATTTAGGATAATCTCTAATATTAGATACCAAAAACAGTTTTCGAATTTTCGGTAGTAATTTTTGCAATCTCTTCATAAGAAATTCCATAGATGTCTACCATTTTATCAATTACATAAGTAATGTAGGCGCTTTCATTTCTTTTTCCTCGAAAAGGTTTCGGAGCCAAATAAGGAGCATCAGTTTCTAAAACAATGTGTTGCAAATCAATTTCATTTAAAAATTTGTCAATTTTACCATTTTTAAAAGTTGCTACACCACCAATACCTAATTTCATATTGTAAGAAATGGCTTGTTCGGCTTGCGTTTTGTTTCCTGTAAAGCAGTGGAAAATTCCGTATAAATCATCTCCTTTTTCTTGTTCTAAAATCTCAAAAATTTCATCAAAAGCTTCTCTACAATGAATTACAATAGGTAACTTTTTTTCCTTTGCCCAATTAATTTGAGTTACAAAAGCGTCTTGTTGTATTTGCAAAGTAGATT
>CAYPHE010000140.1:3681-6621 GCA_964410075.1 uncultured Polaribacter sp. | reverse complement strand
CCTCGCGGCACTAGATCCTAAGTCTAGCGTGTCTACCAATTCCACCACGCCTGCAAAAGGATTGCAAATATAATCAATACTTTGAAATTGCAAACTCTTAAAAGATAAAAATTCACTACAACAATTTACAGTTCTGAATCGGTTCTTATTTTTCGTTCGCTAACACTAAATCGTCTTATAATTAATCTAGAAGCCTTATTAAAATTAGCATAATTATAGACCCAATTTAAGAAAACAACCAACCTATTTCTAAACCCAACTAAGGCCATTAAATGAATAAACATCCAAATTAACCATGCAAAAAAACCGCTAAATTTCAATTTACCAATATCTGCAACTGCTTTATTCCTTCCAATAGTTGCCATTGAGCCCTTGTCTTTATATTTAAAAGGCTTTAAATTTTGTTGCCCCTTAAGAATTTTTAGAAAATTACGAGATAAATTGTTTGCTTGTTGAATTGCAGGTTGAGCCACTTGAGGATGTCCTCTTGGATAATCATCACTTTCCATCAAGGCAATATCTCCCAAAGCAAAAACATCTTTATAACCTTTAACCCTATTAAATTTATCTACATAGTAACGGTTAGCTCTATCGTTATAACTTTCTTTAGGGAAACCGTTTATTAAGTTACCTGTAACACCCGCAGACCAAATTAGTGTTCTGGTTTCAAACTCCTTTCCATCTTTAGTTTTCACTACCTCTCCATCATAATCTGTTACAATGGTATTGGTATGAATCTGCACTCCAAGTTTTCGTAATGCTTCTGTCGACTTTTTTGATGATTTTAGAGACATTGGTGGTAACACTCTATCTGCACCTTCTAGAATATGTATTTCCATCATTTCTGGATCTAAATCTGGAAAATCTAAGGGAAGTACACTATGTTTAAATTCAGCAATAGCTCCTGCAAGTTCAACACCAGTTGGACCTGCACCAACAATAACAAAATTAAGCAGAAACTTTTTACCATGTTCAGTTTTGGTAATGGTACTTTTTTCGAAATTTTGTAGTATTAAACTACGTAAATTTAATGCTTGAGGAATTGTTTTCATGGGCATTGCATGTTTTTCTATTTGCTTGTTCCCAAAAAAATTTGTTTTTGTTCCTGTATTAATAATTACATAATCATATTGCAGCTCTCCTATCTCCGAACTTATGGTTTTTGTTTCTGGATTTATATGATTAACCTCTGCCAATCTAAAATAAAAGTTCTTTTGCCTTTTAATAAACATTCTTAACGGATAAACAATAGAATCTGGCTCTACACCACTTGTTGACACTTGATACAATAAGGGTTGAAATGCATGATAATTGTGTTTGTTAAGCATTACCAATTGAATTGGTAATTTCTTTAATTTTTTCACCAAATTTAATCCTGCAAATCCACCTCCAATTACTACAACTCTAGGCAATTCTGTTTTAGGAATGTTCATAAAAAACGAGTTACTTTTATTAGCTGTTAAAATTACAACAGCTACGTAAAAAAAGCATATTAAATTCGCTATTTTTATAAAAAATAATATTTACAGTTACTTACTAATATATTTTATGAATCATATTGAAACTTATATAAAAACGCATAAAGACCAATTTATAAAAGAACTGATAACTCTTTTGAAAATTCCTTCTATAAGTGCCGATAAAAAATATCTAAAAGATATTTTATTATCTGCAAACTTTATCAAACAAAGTTTAGAAAAAGCAGGTTTAGATACTGTAAAAATTTATGAAACTCCTGGAAATCCAATTGTATTTGCTGAAAAAATAATTGACAAAAATTTACCTACAGTTTTGGTTTATGGACATTATGATGTACAACCGGCAGATCCTATAGAACTATGGGACTCTCCTCCTTTTGATCCAGTTATCAAAAAGACTGATATTCATCCAGAAGGGGCAATTTTTGCCAGAGGTGCTTGCGATGATAAAGGACAACTATACATGCACGTAAAAGCCGTTGAATATTTAATTAAAGAAGACAAACTACCTTGTAATGTAAAGTTCATGATAGAAGGTGAAGAGGAAGTTGGTTCTGAAAGTCTGGCTTGGTTTGTTCCTAAAAATAAAGAATTACTATCAAATGATGTGATTTTAATTTCAGATACAGGTATGATTGCAAAAGACATTCCTTCTATAACAACTGGTTTACGTGGTTTAAGTTATGTTGAAGTTGAAGTAACAGGACCAAATAGAGATTTACATTCTGGTTTGTATGGAGGTGCAGTTGCCAACCCTATCAATATTTTATCTAAAATGATTGCTTCGCTTCATGATGAAAATAATAAAATAACTATTCCTAGTTTTTACGATAATGTTGAAGAACTATCTACTGAAGAAAGAAGTGAAATGGCGAAAGCTCCGTTTTCTTTATCAACTTATAAAGAAGCTATAGAAATAGGAGATGTTTACGGTGAAAATGGTTTTTCTACTAACGAACGAAATTCAATTAGACCAACATTAGATGTAAATGGAATTTGGGGAGGTTACATTGGAGAAGGAGCTAAAACTGTTTTACCTAGCAAAGCATATGCAAAAATCTCTATGCGCTTAGTACCTAATCAAGATTGGAAAAATATCACAACATTATTTAAAAATCATTTTGAAAGTATTGCTCCAAAAAGCGTTAAAGTAAAAGTAACACCTCATCATGGAGGACAAGGTTATGTAACTCCAATAGACAATATTGGTTATAAGGCAGCAAGTAAAGCTTATGAAACTACTTTTGGAAAAACGCCTATTCCACAAAGAAGCGGTGGTAGTATTCCAATAGTTGCGTTGTTTGAAGAATCATTAAAAAGCAAAACTATTTTAATGGGATTTGGTTTAAATTCTGATGCCATTCATTCTCCAAACGAACATTTTGGTATCTGGAACTATCTAAAAGGCATAGAAACCATACCTTATTTTTACAAGTACTTTTCTGAATATCATAAGAATAAC
>CAYPHE010000140.1:0-3581 GCA_964410075.1 uncultured Polaribacter sp. | reverse complement strand
GCCTATAAAGAAGTTTTGTACCACTCTTTTGTAAATAATTTATCTAAAGAAATTAAGGTAGATGTTCAATTTCATCACTACAACATCAATAATTTTAGAACTATCATTAATAATGGTTTGGGTAATTATTACAAATATGTTGTCATGAATTTCAATCATAAAGAAGTACCAAAAACCATTGCAGCAATACCTAAGGATAATTTATTGCTCATCGATTGGAACATTCATGCAAACAAAGAAAAGAACTACATCTTTCAAGATTTTGGATTATCGTTTTATAATGCTTTAGAAAAGGACAAATCGGTTATTAAAAAATATAAAAAAGTAAGTTTTTTATATCCAACATTTACAGAACATCCTTTAGAAACCGTAACTTTTTGTGAACAATTTTGCACTGAAAACAAGATTCTTTTTGAAGTAATTGAAAGTAAATCACAATTTAATGTTGAAGCAAATGTGCTCTACATCTGTGTTAGTGATAGAATGTTAGGCGAGTTTTTGAAACAATGTAAACTAAAAAATTTAGAACCAGGAAAAGACGTTGGTATCCTTTCGTACAACGAAACACCAATGAAACAATTTATTTATAAAGGTATTTCTGTAGTATCTACAGATTTTGAACAAATGGGAAAAAAGGCAGCTGCTTTTGTAAATAACAATAAAAGCATGCAGCAATACATTCCCACAAAAATAATTTTAAGAAACTCAATATAATGTATTATTTAGGAATTGATATCGGAAGTTCTTCCATAAAAGCAGCTTTGGTAAACATCGCTACTGGTAAGTCTTTAGCTGTTGTACAAGAGCCAGAAGACGAAATGGGAATGACAGCCATAAAAAGTGGTTGGGCAGAACAACATCCAGACGTGTGGTGGCAACACATATGTAATGCCATAAAAAAACTAAAAAAAGAACAAAATGTTACTGCTGCAGAAATAAAAGGTATTGGTATTTCTTACCAAATGCATGGTTTGGTTTTAATTGATAAAGAAGGAAATCCGCTAAGAGAATCGATTATTTGGTGCGATAGTAGAGCTGTTTCGATAGGAAATACTGCTTTTACTGAAATTGGTAACGAAAAATGTAGCGAACATTTATTAAATTCTCCTGCAAATTTTACAGCTTCTAAATTAAAATGGGTAAAAGAAAATGAACCTGAAATTTATAATAAGGCTTACAAGTTTTTGCTTCCTGGAGATTACATAAACTATAAATTTTCAAGTACTCTAAATACAACCATTTCAGGTCTTTCAGAAGGAATTTTTTGGGATTTTAAACAAAATAAAATCGCTGACTTTTTATTAGAATATTATGGAATTGATAATAATTTAGTACCTGAAATTGTACCTACTTTTGGCAACCAAGCTACAGTAGACGCAAATGGAGCTTTAGAAAGTGGACTTTTAGAAGGTACTCCTATTTTATATAGAGCTGGAGATCAGCCTAACAATGCTTTATCGCTAAATGTATTTAATCCAGGAGAAATTGCTACAACTGGCGGAACCTCTGGTGTTGTTTACGCAGTTACAGATAGTTTATCTGTAAAAGAAAGTGCTAGAGTTAACAATTTTGCTCACGTAAATTATGAAGTTTCTAGTCCGAAAATTGGTAAATTATTATGTATTAATGGAGCTGGAATTCAATATAGATGGTTGCTCAACAATTTAAATGTTGCCTCTTACCAAGAAATGAATGATATCGCAGCTACCATTCCTGTTGGTTCAGAAGGTGTTAGTATTATTCCTTTTGGAAACGGTGCAGAACGAATGCTAAACAATGCTGAAGTGGGTACACAATTGCTAAATGTAAACCTAAATAAGCACAACAAAGCACATTTGTGTAGAGCAGCTTTAGAGGGCATTGCCTTTTCATTTGTATATGGAATGGAAATTTTAAAAAATGATGGTATCGACAGTAAAGTAATGAAAGCAGGAAACGATAATTTATTTCGCTCTGAAATTTTTGCAAATACTGTGGCTACTTTAGTAGATTTTGATATTGAAATGTACAATACTACTGGAGCTATTGGTGCTGCCAGAGCAGCGGGTTTACATGAAGGAGATTTTGAATCTTTTGGAAAATTGGTTGAAGAAAATGATTATGTAATGACCTACAAACCTAATGCAAATAAAGAAGCTTATGTAAAAGCTTACGAAGCGTGGAAAAGTGAATTAGAAAAATTTTTAAAGAAAGATTAGAAATAAATAAAAACAATTAATAACCAAAGACTAACGTCTATAAATTACAAACTATATTATGGCATTAATAGGAAACAAAGAATACTATAAAGGTATTAACGAAATTAAATTTGAAGGAAAAGAGTCTGATAATCCTTTAGCTTTCAAATATTACAATCCGGATCAAATTGTTGCAGGAAAAACAATGCGCGAGCATTTTAAGTTTTCAATCGCATACTGGCATACATTCTGTGGTCAAGGTTCAGATCCTTTTGGACCTGGAACACAAAGTTTCGAGTGGGACAAAGCTGCAGATCCTGTTCAAGCTGCAAAAGATAAAGCAGATGCTGCTTTTGAATTTATTACAAAAATGGGCTTTGACTATTTCTGTTTTCATGATTACGATTTAGTTCAAGAAGGTGCTACTTTTCAGGAGTCTGAGGAAAGATTATCTCAAATTGTAGCGTATTTAAAAGAAAAACAAAAAGCTTCTGGAATCAAATTATTATGGGGAACAGCAAACTGTTTTTCTAATCCTCGTTACATGAATGGTGCTTCTACCAATCCAGATTTTAATGTATTGGCTAGAGCTGGAGGTCAAATAAAATTGGCTTTAGATGCTACCATAGCTTTAGGTGGAGAAAATTATGTTTTTTGGGGAGGAAGAGAAGGTTACATGTCTTTACTAAATACAGACATGAACCGTGAGTTAGATCATATGGGACAATTTTTAGCAACTGCTAGAGATTATGCTCGTGAAAAAGGATTTAAAGGTAACTTCTTTATTGAGCCAAAACCAATGGAGCCAATGAAGCATCAATACGATTTTGATTGTGCTACAGCCATCGGTTTCTTAAACAAATACGGTTTGCAAGATGATTTTAAAATGAATATCGAGGTAAATCACGCTACTTTAGCACAACATACTTTTCAACATGAATTAGAAGTTGCTGCTGGGGCAGGAATGCTAGGTAGTTTAGATGCAAATAGAGGAGATTACCAAAATGGTTGGGATACAGATCAATTTCCAAACAACATCCAAGAAACTACAGAAGCAATGTTAGTGTTCTTAAAAGCTGGCGGTTTACAAGGTGGTGGTGTTAATTTTGATGCTAAAATCAGAAGAAACTCAACTGATATGGAAGACGTATTCTTAGCTCATATTGGAGGTGCAGATACATTTGCTAGAGCTTTATTAGTTGCAGATAAAATTATTACTTCTTCTCCTTACGATAAATTAAGACAAGAACGTTACGCTTCTTTTGATTCTGGAAAAGGTGCAGCTTTTGAGGCTGGTAAATTATCTTTACAAGACTTATATAAAATCGCTCAAGAAAATGGAGAGTTATCTTTACAGAGTGGTAAACAAGAATTGTTTGAGAATATTATCAACCAATATATTTA
>CAYPHE010000139.1:1709-6650 GCA_964410075.1 uncultured Polaribacter sp. | reverse complement strand
ACACTACATTTGTGCGTTATAAAATTAATGATAAGAAATTAATGGAAATTTTAATAAAAGCATCTCAATTTATACTAAGTCTTTCTTTATTAATTGTGTTGCACGAATTGGGGCATTTTGTTCCTGCAAAACTATTTAAAACCAAAGTAGAAAAGTTCTACTTATTTTTTGATTATAAGTTCTCTTTGTTTAAGAAAAAAATTGGTGAAACCGTTTACGGTATTGGCTGGATTCCTTTAGGAGGTTATGTAAAAATTGCTGGAATGATAGATGAAAGCATGGATACTGAGCAAATGAAAGAAGAACCAAAACCTTGGGAATTCCGTTCGAAACCAGCTTGGCAGCGTTTAATTATTATGTTGGGTGGTGTTACTGTTAATTTTATTTTAGGAATTTTAATCTACATTTTCTTACTGTGGGGTTATGGCGAAAAATATTTACCAACTGAAAATTTAACCAATGGTATTTGGGTACAAGATTCTCTAGCAATAGACCTTGGGTTACATACAGGAGACAAAATTTTAGCTGTTGATGGCGAAAAAATTAGAAAATTTAGCGAAACAACGCTAGCTTTTATTAATGGAAATAGTGTTACTATAGAAAGAAACGGTAATACTTTTGAAAAGGAACTTCCAGAAAATTTTATCTCACAATTGATGGATAGAGGTAAAGAAGCTGGACCAATTCTATTACCTAGATATCCGTTTACAGTAGGTAGTATTCCAGAAGATTCTAAAAACTTAAATTCTGGTATAGAAGTTAAAGATATTATTACCGAAATTAACAACAATAAAATAACTTATTTTGATGAAGCAGCTTCTATTTTAAAAGACTATAAAGGACAAAATGTTGATGTTGTTGTAAAAAGAGGCGATAGCGAAAAAACATTGTCTTTAACAGTTAATGATGAAGGAAAGTTTAACCTTGGTTTTGCAGCTATTGGATTTTCTGACTTAGAAAAACTAGGCTACTACAATTTAGCAAACTTAGAATATTCTTTTGCAGAAGCAATTCCTGCAGGTTTAAATAAAACTTGGAAAACATTAACGGATTACGTAAAACAATTAAAGAAAATTTTCAATCCAAAAACAGGAGCTTATAAAGGTTTAGGTGGTTTTATTTCTATTGGAAGTATTTTTCCTGCAGAATGGAGTGCACAAACGTTCTGGGAAATCACCGCATTCTTATCAATTATGTTAGGATTTATGAACTTATTACCAATACCTGCTTTAGACGGTGGTCATGTAGTATTTACCCTATGGGAAATGATTACTGGTAGAAAACCTGGTGATAAATTTTTAGAATATGCGCAAATAACAGGATTTATTATTCTTATTGCATTATTATTATTTGCAAACGGTAATGATATTTTTAGGCTGTTTAAGTAGTGTTCTCGATACAATTTCTCGTTCCTCGAACTGACAGATAAAAAAAGCTCCAAAGTTTATATTTAAACTTTGGAGCTTTTTTATTTATTCCTGTTTACCAAAAATACGCCCAATAGAATAATTAGTCCACCCAAAATTTGAATTCCATTTAACGCTTCTCCATCTAAAACACCCCAAAAAATCGCTACAATTGGAATTAAATAGGTTACCGAAGAAGAAAAAACAGGTGTAGCAATTTGAACCAGCTTATTGTAAATAATTTTAGCCAAACCTGTTCCAAAAATTGCCAATAGTAAAACATAACCTAAAGCAGTTAATCCTTTTTTATCGAATGTAAATGTTGAGAAAAACTCTGTAAAGTACAGTACAATTAATGCAGGAATTGTAATCAGTAAAAAATTACCAGTTACAATAGCTCTAGGTTTTAAATCAGATAAATATCTTTTTACCATATTTACATTTAAAGCATAACCCACAGAAGCTAAAACAATAAACAAACTGTACCAATAGTTCTGATTTTCATTTACCGTTGCTCCGTTTAAAATTAAAACTAAACTACCCAGCAAACCAATTAAAACACCAAAGAGTTGCGTTCTTTTAAATGCAAAACCAAAAAAAGTAGCACCTAACAGTAAGGTGTTAAAAGGAGTAAAACAATTTAATATAGAAACAATAGCGCTATCTATTTCGCTAACAGAAAAAGCAAATAAAAAGACAGGAAAAAAGCTTGCTGCTAAAGCAGTAAATAGAATAAATTTCCAGTGCTTTTTTTGAATGGTTTTTAAAGACGAAAATGAAGTTGATAGTAAAAAAATGCCTGTAAAAATAATTCGCAAAGCACCTAACTGAACTGGTGTAATTCCTATCAACGCTTTTTTCATTAAAATAAATGAACTCCCCCAAACTAAAGCTAAAATAGCTAGGTAAACCCATTTCTTTTGTTCGTTGATCATAGGAGAAATAAAAATTTATGCTAAATTCTTATAATTCTATGGATACTGAACGGTTTCTGCATAAATTTGTGAAACATTTATAAAAATTATAACAATGAATTTTAAACATATATTTTTAGCACTAACTGTTTGTTTTTTTATAGCAAGCTGTAAAAAAGAAGTGCCTGTTAAAAAAGAAAAAGTAGCTTTAGCAATTTCAGGAATGACTTGTGAAATTGGATGTGCAAAAACAATTCAGTCTAAACTCTCTAAAAAAGAAGGTGTTATAGATGCTAAGGTGGTTTTTAGTGATAGCATAGCTACAATTAATTATGATGCCAACACCACTTCTAAAGAAGATCTAATTGCTTTTGTTGGCGGTATTGCCGGTGGCGAATTATATACTGCTTCTGAGACTTTGGAGACACCAAAAAAAACAAAAGACAAAAAAAGCTGTACTAAAAACTGTAAAGAAAAATGTGATGCTTCAGCAGATAAAAAAGACTGTTGCACAGAAGATGAAAATGGAAAGCATATTTGCAAAAATGACGATAAAATGTCTTGTTGTAAAACTGCTGCTTAAAAATTTAAAATTAAACCTATACTTGCCTTAAAGTTTATAAGTTTGCCATAAATTCACGAATTATTTTTACTTAGAAAACCCTAGTTAATAATTTGCGAATTTGTGGCTTATTTTTACAAATTGTGATTATTTAAATTTTAATCGAAATTATAAATCTTAAAGTAACATAAATTAGTACTATGAATTATTTATCGGTTGAAAATATCTCTAAATCTTACGGAGAACGCGTTCTTTTTCAAGACATTTCTTTTGGAATTAATAAGGATCAAAAAATAGCTTTTGTTGCCAAAAACGGAAGTGGAAAGACTTCTATACTAAATATTATTGCTGGCTTTGATGAATCGGACACTGGAAATATTGTTTGTAGAAAAGGAATTAATATTGCCTATTTAGCTCAAAAAGACGATTTAGATCAATCGTTAACTATAGAAGAAACCATATTTGCAACCGACAATAAAATTTTAAGTATTGTAAATCAATATGAAAAAGCATTAAAAAATCCTGATGATTCAGAAGCATACCAAATTGCTTTCGAGCAAATGGAGCAATACAATGCGTGGGATTTTGAAACACAATACAAACAAATTTTATCGAAGCTAAAATTGGATGATGTTTCTATTAAAGTTGGTAAACTTTCTGGAGGACAACGCAAACGCTTATCTTTAGCAATTGTATTAATTAATAAACCCGATTTATTAATTTTAGATGAGCCTACCAACCATTTAGATTTAGAAATGATTGAGTGGCTAGAAGCCTTTTTTGCGAAAGAAAAAATTACTTTATTTATGGTTACTCACGACCGTTATTTTTTAGAACGTGTTTGTAACGAAATTTTAGAATTAGACGAAGGTAAAATTTATAAATACAAAGGAAATTATTCGTATTACCTACAAAATAAAGAAGAACGTTTAGCCTTAGAAGCTACCAATTTAAGTAAAGCTAAAAGTTTATTTAAAAAAGAATTGGATTGGATGCGAAAGCAACCAAAAGCCAGAACTACAAAATCGAAATCTAGAATTGACGATTTTTTTGAAATCAAACAAAAAGCTCACCAACGTAGAAAAGACCATAAAGTTACCTTAGAGATTAATATGGAACGTTTGGGCAGTAAGGTAGTTGAGCTACATAAACTGCAAAAAAACTTTGGAGAAAAGAAAATCTTAGATGGTTTCGACTACGTTTTTAAACGTGGAGAACGCATTGGAATTATTGGTAAAAACGGAACAGGAAAATCTTCTTTTTTAAATATTTTAACACAAACTGCTCCTGTAGATGGTGGTAAAGTTGTAGTTGGAGAAACTGTAAAATTTGGATATTACACCCAATCTGGAATTGAAATTAAAGAAGGACAAAAAGTAATTGAAGTTGTAAAAGAATTTGGAGAATATATTCCTCTTGCAAAAGGAAGAAAAATTTCTGCTTCGCAATTGTTAGAACGTTTTTTGTTTGATAAAAAGAAACAATATGATTTTGTTGAAAAATTATCTGGTGGAGAACAGAAACGTTTGTATTTATGTGCTGTTTTAATACAAAATCCTAATTTTTTAATTCTTGATGAGCCTACAAACGATTTAGATGTTGTTACTTTAAATGTTTTGGAAAGTTTTTTACTAGACTTTCCTGGAAATTTAATAGTTGTTTCTCACGATCGTTATTTTATGGATAAAATTGTAGATTCTCTATTTGTATTTAGAGGTGAGGGAGTTGTAGAAAATTTTCCGGGTAATTATTCTGATTTTAGAGCTTACGAGAGCTCACCTACAAAGGCAATCGAAAAAGAAAAACCGATTGAAAAGAAAGTAAAAAATACTACAAAAAATTCGTTAAGCTATAACGAAAAAAGAGAATTTGGAGCGTTGGAAGCAGAAATAGAACGTTTGCAAAATAGAAAAACAACTATTGAAACTCAGTTTTTAAATGTTGAAATAGCTGAAGAAGATATTCCTAAAAAATCTGAAGAATTACAAGAAATCATTACTTCTTTAGATGAAAAAGAAGAACGATGGTTAGAGCTATCTATGAAGTTGGAAGAGTAATT
>CAYPHE010000139.1:0-1609 GCA_964410075.1 uncultured Polaribacter sp. | reverse complement strand
CTTACAATTTTTATCAAACTGAAATTTAGATGTTTTTCGAAAAACTTTTAAATAATTTCACTTTGCAACTTTTTTACTTTGAAACTTTCCAACTGTTCTACACTTTTACAATTTGATCTTCTTCTAAAATTGGTAAATTATTATAACGCAATAGTATTTGTGCAATAGCAATCGTATCTTTTTCACAATAATTTACAATTCGCTTAAGGTCTTTATCCCTATAATACACTTTGGCAACCTCACTTCCTTCGATATCATCTTTAGGAGATGGAACTTTTAAAATATGGGTTAATAATTTTAAGGAAGTGTAATGTTTATAGTCTCCAAACTTCCATAATTCTAAGGTATCTAAATGAGGAACTTCCCATGGTTTTTTACCAAATAAATTCAGTTTATTAGGTAATGGAATTCCATGTATGATCATTCTTCTAGACAAAAAAGGAAAGTCAAACTCTTTACCATTATGGGCGCACAATACATTATTTTTCTTAGAAAAATGTTTATCTAAAAGCTCTTTAAAATCGATTAAAATTTGTTGTTCATCATCACCATAAAAAGAAGTGACACGCAATTGTTTTTCTTCTTTATTATCTACAAAATAAGCAACAGAAACACAAACAATCTTTCCAAATTCTGCCCAAATTCCGGCACGCTCGTAAAATGCCTCTGACGTAAATTCTTCTTTACGTTGGTAGCTTGTTTTACTGGCAAATAATTCTTGAGTAGTTGAAGAAAGTGCTTCCCATTGCTCTTTTTCTGGAACAGTCTCTATATCTAAAAATAAAATTTGATTTAGATTAATGTTTAAATTCATAGCAAAAAATTATTCCTTAAAAATAGTAAAAAGAAAAAGCTCCGAAAAATTCGGAGCTTCTTTGTGCAATATATTTTAAATAGCTTATTTAATCACTAGTTTTTTAGTAGCAATCTTATCTCCTTCTGCCACTTTTAAAATGTAAATTCCGCTAGAAAAATTAGCTAAGTTTACTGTTTTAAAAGTTCCTAAAAATACATCTGTAAGTACCTGTTTACCTAAAACATTGTAAATACTTACAACTTTAGAAGTAGCACTACCAGAAGTAATTGTCAATTCTCCATTAGTAACAGGGTTTGGAAAAGTGGTAAAGCCTTCTATTTGATTTTGTTGAACACCTAAAACAATACCTGCTAAATTAATTGCAATTATCTGTGGAGTTCCATTAAACTCTGCACCAAATGCAGTTATATTTACAGTTCCACTAGGAATTGCTGTACCAATATAGTCTGCTTCAGAAAAATTAGTTCTAAAAATAGATGATGTTTGTCCAGAAGTGATATCATAATTTGTACTAGACGCAAAATTGTTTCCTACATCTCCACTATCAAAAGAAATATCATTAATGGTGATTAATTCAGATTCGTAGTTTTCAAAATTTGCAACGTAATCTGCTAAAGAAACTTGTACTGGCTGAAAACCATCATTATTAAATTGTGAAGCTCCAGGATCTTGATCTGGAATAAGTTGTAAAACCCCTCCAAAAGAACCTAGTCTTCCTGTTAAAATTGGCATTACCGCATAAGTACTATATTCTGTTGAAATAACGCCTGCACTATCATCAATTAAAATACC
>CAYPHE010000138.1:5360-6843 GCA_964410075.1 uncultured Polaribacter sp. | reverse complement strand
ACGTAATTTCGATTACAGATGGTCAGATTTTCTTGGAAGCAGATTTGTTTAACTCTGGTGTTCGCCCAGCAATTAATGTAGGTATTTCCGTATCTCGTGTTGGTGGTAATGCTCAGATTAAATCAATGAAAAAAGTATCTGGTACATTAAAATTAGATCAAGCACAGTTTAGAGAATTAGAAGCTTTTGCTAAGTTTGGTTCAGATTTAGATGCAGCTACGTTAAGTGTAATCTCTAAAGGACAACGTAACGTTGAAATTTTAAAGCAAGCACAAAACGATCCTTTTACTGTAGAAGATCAAATTGCAATTATTTATGCAGGTTCTAAAAATTTGTTAAAAGATGTGCCTGTAAATAAAGTAAAAGAATTTGAAATTAGTTATATCGATTATTTAAATGCAAAACATAGAGATACTTTAGATGTATTAAAATCTGGTAAGTTAACTCCAGAAGCAACTTCTGTATTAGAAGATGCAGCAGCAGAAATCTCTAAACAATTTGCTTAAATAGACATTAGACTCTAGCCTTTAGTAAATAGAACTAATAGCTGTAGACTAATAACTAACGACTGAAATATGGCAAACTTAAAAGAAATACGTAATAGAATTACCTCGATAAAATCTACAATGCAGATTACTTCTGCTATGAAGATGGTATCTGCAGCAAAGTTGAAAAAAGCACAAGATGCAATTACAGCAATGCGTCCTTATTCATCTAAATTGACGGAGTTATTACAAAACTTAAGCGCAACTTTAGAAGGCAATACTGGAGGAGTATATTCTACACAAAGAGAAATTTCTAAAGTATTATTAGTTGTTGTAACTTCTAACAGAGGTTTATGTGGTGGTTTTAATTCTTCTATAATAAAAGAGACGGTTAAAACAATTACAGAAAAATACGATGGTGTTAACGTTGAATTGTTAACTATTGGTAAAAAAGGAAACGATGTATTATCAAAAGAATATAGCGTAGTTATTAATAACAACGAAATTTTTGATAATTTATCTTTTGAAAACTCAGCAGAAATTGCAGCATATTTAATGAATAATTTTGCTGATGGTAAATACGATAAAATTGAATTGATATACAATCAATTTAAAAATGCAGCTACTCAAATTCCACAAGTAGAGCAGTTTTTACCAATCAAACCAATAGAAACAGAAAATGTAACTGGAAATTCAGATTATATTTTTGAACCTTCAAAAGAAGAAATTGTGTTAGAGTTGATTCCAAAATCATTAAAAACACAATTATACAAAGCTATTAGAGACAGTTTTGCTTCTGAACATGGAGCAAGAATGACTGCAATGCATAAAGCAACAGATAATGCAAAAGAATTAAGAGACGATTTATTATTAACTTATAATAAAGCACGTCAGGCTGCAATTACTAATGAAATCTTAGAAATTGTTGGTGGAGCTGAAGCATTAAATAATTAAACGAAGCTATAGCGAAGTTAAATTATACAAAGCTGAAGCATTAA
>CAYPHE010000138.1:0-5260 GCA_964410075.1 uncultured Polaribacter sp. | reverse complement strand
TTGTATTACTTTACTTTTTATACAATGCAGCAGTACACAATTTGTTAAAAACCCAGAATTTAATATAACTAGTGCAACTTATCATTCTTGGGTGGGTGGGCAACCAGGAACTGGTGGAATTAACATAAAAATTGATGTAGAAAATGCAACAGAAATTAATTTCGGAGCAGTATATTTTAGAGGAAAACAAACCAAATTAAATAGAAACAAAAAAAATGATACAATTTTTTTATTAGGGCATTTTCCAAAAAAATCAAATAAAAATGGCTTAGTTTTAGACAAAAACACTGTAAAAGAACTGCAAAATAAGCCTCCAGTAGATGAAAATACATTCCCTTTTCAATTAGAAAAAAATGAAATTGTTATCAGTTATTCCTACAAAGAAAAAATTAAGTACTTTAAAACAAAAGTTGTTAAACAAAAAACAAAACAATTTCAATAAAACATTTATAAACCACTCATTTTGAGTGGTTTTTGTTTTTGGCACACAATTTGAATTGTATAAAAGCGTAACCATAAATGCTACGCTTATGAAAACTTTAAAATTACTTTTTGCAATTATTATAACAGGAACGGTTTTAAGCTCTTGTACAGTATATAATGATACTATTATAGAAGAAGTTCCTCCAACTTTAGAAGAAGTTGTTTCTGGATACGATTTGTGGTATGTAGACTATAATAGTACTGTTGGGAATGGAGATGTGCCTTTCGTATCAAAAGCATTTACTTTATCTTTTATAAACGGAACTTTATATGCAAACAATAATATTACTGATATAGGAAGAACAGGAAATGGTTTTGGAATAGACGTTGGGGTTTATGATACTTTTAGAGGCATTTTAGAAACCGATCATGATATTGATGGTTTTGTTAATTTTAATGTAGAAATTTTATCTAACAACGAAATAGAAATTTACAACCCAAGAGAAAATGTAAGTTATGTATTGGTAGGTTACCAAAGAAATGAATTTGATTATGACAGGTTATTTTACGAAAATATAGAATACTTTCTTCAAGAATACACAGCATGGGAAAAAATAACTACAGAAGGTGGTGTAAACAACTTTTTTGATGAAGAAAATTTTTTACAATTCACTCCAGAAAATTTAACAACTTTTTACAGTTCTAGAGATAATTTTGGCACTAGAATTGAAAACATTAATTGGGATTATGTAGGAGGATATGAAGTATTTGATGTTATTGGCTTTGATGATTTAAAAATTTTAACATTGAATTATGAGGGCGGAGATAATGAAGAGTTTGAATTAAGCGTTATTAATGATGGTAGTATTGCCTTATTTAGTACAACATCTAATACTACTTATACGTTTTCTGGTAAAGGTTTTTTACAATTTTTAAAGTCTGGTGAAAAAAAATCTAAAAAAGTTGTAAGGAATGAAGGAAGAAAACGTACTAAAGTAGAAAGAAGAAGTAAAGAGAGAAAAATATAAAAAATAAAGTTTGGTTAGTTGATTTTTGGTTGGTAATGGTTAGTGCCAACCGAATGAAAACCGCTCTGAGAAGAGCGGTTTTTTATTTGTTAATAATTGATGAAAAAATCAATCACTACATAATATCTTTACTACCAGCGAATTGTTATTTTTAAAAGGATTTTAAATTTACTCTTTCTCATAATTATTAAAATCTTCTCATAAAGATTGTACTTATAAAAAACTCATGAAAAAAACCGCATTTATTACGGGAGCAACTTCTGGTATTGGAAAAGCAACAGCACAATTGTTAGCAAAAAATAATTTTCGATTGGTTATTTGTGGAAGAAGAAAAGAAAAATTAGAAGAACTACTTGAACAATTAAAAGTTAATACATCAGTCTTTTCGTTGCAATTTGATGTTTCTAAAAAAGAAGAAGTAGCCGAAGCAATCTCATCATTACCTGTTGAATTTCAAAAAATAGATGTTTTAATAAACAATGCGGGTAATGCCCACGGACTAAATGCCATACAAGAAGGAAGTTTGGACGACTGGGACAATATGATTGATAGCAATGTAAAAGGTCTGTTGTACGTTTCTAGAGCAATTATGCCAAAAATGGTTGCCCAAAACAGTGGATTTATTGTTAACATAGGCTCTATAGCTGCTAAAGATGTTTATGCGAATGGAAATGTATACTGTGCTACAAAACACGCTGTAGATGCAATAAACAAAGCCATGAGAATAGATCTGAACAAATACAATATTCGTGTTTCAGGAATTCATCCTGGAGCGGTAAATACAGAGTTTTCTAAAGTTAGATTTAAAGGCGATGTTGCTAAAGCAAATGCAGTTTATAAAGGTTTTGATGCTCTAAGAGCAGAAGATATTGCAGATATTATCCATTTCGTTATTACAAGACCTTATCACGTAAATATAGAAGACTTAGTAGTATACCCAACCGCCCAAGCAACACCAACTTTATTGAATAAAACAGAATAATGATTAACAAACGCTTATTGATTAAAAACTTATTGTCTCATACAGATGAGAACAGTTTTTATGATAAAAAGCAAAAGTTATCTTTAGAAAGTAAGGAAGGCAAAGCAAAATTTTTAAAACACATTTGTGCGCTTTCCAATTCTAACCCACAAAATAATGCATATATAATTATTGGTGTAGAAGACACAGCAAATAAAATTACTGGAGTAGATTTTTTTGATGATAGTAAAATACAAAACCTAGTAAATGCCTATTTGCAAAATCCTCCAAAAATTGAATATGAAAATGTACCTTTTCCAAGATTACCTCGTCATAAAGTAGTGGGTTTGGTAACTATTTACCCAAATAACAACATTACTTTATTACTTAAAAATGCTTGGAAATATAAAAAGAATACTGTTTTCTATAGAAGAGGAAGTAACTCAGTTCCTATTTCTGAAAATTTTGAATTAAAAAACACGAACAAACCTATTGTTGAGGCCATTGAAAAGATAGCTAAAAACAATATAGAATTAACTTTAGACGCCACTTTCGAGTTTTTTAAAAACCATCAACTGTACAATCCAAAGTACCAAGTTTTTGGAGAGCAGTTTGTGTTGTGTTGGGCTGGAGAAAAAAAGAAAATTTCTGGAAAAACATTTTATAGTCGTGTAGATATAGAGCTGGTAAATGAACAAGTAAAACTGTTTTTTTCTGCATTAGATGATGTTCAAATTAAAGTGAACCAATCTTCTTTTATTATTACAGAATTTATTTATTTGGGATTAAATAATCAAAAAAAATATTATCCTTTAGAAAAAACAATCATCAATTTTAAAAATAACGGTAAGTATAGTATTGTAAAAGAATTGCTATTTGAGCCTCTACAATTTAACTCGAAAGTAATTCAAGAAATTGCAAAAGAAAATCAATATTTAATTGATAAAATTGCAAGTAAACAAGCACTTTCATCTTTAGAAGAGCAATTAATTACAAACTTACCTACCAACTATTTGATATGTTATTTATCTGGAATTTTAGATGCTTCTTTACAGCTAAAAAAGGCAAAAAACTATTTAAAAAACCTAACAGATAAATCTACTTATGTAAAATATAAAGAAGCCTTACGAATTATTAGAAAAGTAAAATATGCATAAAATAGAGACTGTCTAAAAAGTTTAAAATAATCCTGTTGAAATACAACTAATAATCAAATAGTTAAAAAACTTCAACAAGCTAAGTTTGACTGGTAGATAGATACACTTTTTAGACAGCTTCTTTTCATGTTATTCTTAACGAACTTCAAAAGTAATAGGAATACTATATTGAACATTTACAGGCTTGTCTCGTTGTTTCCCAGGAATCATTTTTGGTAAAGCATTAATTACTCTTAACGCTTCTTTTTCTAATCTTGGGTGCGGAGCTCTAGCCTGAACATCTGAAACAATTCCTTTGCTGTTTACTGTAAAAACAGCATAAATTCTTTTTCTTCCAGGAGTAAGACCTAACTCTTCAGACAAACCAACGTTAAATTTTCTATTGATAAATCTTGTTGTTTTTTCTGTAAAACAATCTCTTAGTTTTTTATTGTTTCCTTTACATCCAGGAAAAATAGGTACTCTTTCTATTTTCATAAAAGGAATATCTTCCACAATAACCTCACCTTCTCTTACTTCAGCAATATCATCTTCAGAGTATATAATTACTTCATCATCTTCATCAGATTCTGTTGTTTCTATAATTTCCTCTTCAATGTCTTTTTCGTCGTCCACTACTTCAAATTCTTCAGCAATTACTGGTGGCGTTTTTTTAGGCACAAAGTTTTTGGGCTTTTTAAATGTTACTACAGGAATATCTTCTGCCATAATTGTAGTAAATGTAACTGTTCCTAAATCTTTAACAGTTACCGTTTCATAAGTCTTATGCTCAATAGTTTTATAAACAATAAATAACGTTAGAACTAAACCGATTTGAAAGAAAATTTTACTGTAGTTTTCTAACTTCTTTTTGGGATATTTTTTAATGTCCATTGTTCACCTTTTTTAAGATTAATAAACAGACTATTACTTTAATAGTCTAAAGCCATATAAGAAAATGTTAGTTTTATCTTCTTAATAACTTCACTATAAAAGTAAAATGTAATGCAGTTTTAAAACATGATAATCATCATGCCTTATCGTGAATATTTGTAGGAATATTGTCGTTCCAAATTGTTAAAATATCGGTAGCAACCGAAGCACCACTTCCAGCTGCAATTGCAAATTGACTTCGCCACCCAGCAATGGTTCCACAACAATATAAACCTTCTTGAACTAAGTGATTTTCGTTCTTTAATTGAATTCTATCTGCAGCAGGATTTGCACTTCTGTGCGGTTCTACAAACTCTTCTAAACCACGAATTGTAAATGGTTTTGCATAATTTAAAGCAACTACAACATGTTTAGCTATATAGGTATTCTTATTGGTTTTTACTTCGTAAACCCCATTAGCTTTTGCTACTTCTACAACCTTTTCTTTTTCAATTTGTTGAATCTGTGGATATAATTCTGCAAGCTGATTTTTCCCTTCAACTAAAACATCTTTTCCTAAGGTTTCTGGGGACAAACCCAATACGTTATTGTACAACCCAATTTGCAAATGAGAAGCCTTTTGGTGCATAACAATGGCAACCTTTTTGTCTTTTGCAAACTCTCTTTCTTTTGCAGAACCTAGAACTAATGCACATTGCATTCCAGAAACTCCCCCTCCAATAATTAACGTATCTAAAACCATAATTTTAACTAAAAAGCATTTTAATATTAGCCGCAAATAATTTTACTGCTATTGCTAACAAAATTACGCCAAAAAT
>CAYPHE010000137.1:3749-6849 GCA_964410075.1 uncultured Polaribacter sp. | reverse complement strand
CAGTTGCCAAACCTAAATCATTATGACAATGGCAAGAAATTATTACATTATCAATGCCTTTTACATTTTCTCTTAGGTATTTTATTTTTGCCCCATATTCTTCTGGCAAACAGTACCCCGTAGTATCAGGAATATTTAAAACAGTAGCACCTGCTTTAATCATTTCTTCACATACTTTTGCTAAAAATTCATTATCTGTTCTACCTGCATCTTCTGCATAAAATTCCACATCTTCTACAAAAGATTTTGCATAAGCAACAGCTTTTACACCTCGCTCAATTACCTTTTCTCTTGTTGTGTTAAATTTATATTTTATATGAGAATCACTAGTACCTATTCCTGTATGAATTCTAGGGTGCTTGGCATATTTTAATGCTTCTGCAGCAACCTTAATATCGTTTTCTACTGCCCTAGTTAAACCGCAAACTGTTGCATTCTTTACAATTTTTGCAATTTCTGAAACCGATTTAAAATCTCCAGGACTAGAAACAGGAAAACCTGCCTCAATAACATTTACTCCTAACACATCTAATCTTTCTGCAATCACTAATTTTTGAGCAGTATCTAGCTTGCAACCTGGGACTTGCTCTCCATCTCTTAATGTTGTGTCAAAAATTTGAACTTTATTATCTTGCATACTTTTTGTAAAGATTACCTATTTCTAAACGAAAATACAGATACCTTTTCAATAAAAATACTAATTTTGACAATTAGTACGATTTCTAATAACAGGCACTTAATTGTAAAATATTGATTTATAGTTTATTATGAGCAAAAGCATTACATCAGCCAATAATCAAAATGATGCTCTTTTTATTTTGATAAAATCTTTGACCAAATCTGAAAAACGACAATTTAACCTGTACGTAGGAAGATTAGGTGGCAATGTAGACGCTAAATTTTTCTCACTTTTTAAATTTTTAGAAAAACTAAAAGCTTATGATGAAAAAGTAATTATTGGAAGTGGAATTGTTTCTAAACAACAGCTTTCTAACCTAAAAGCACATTTATACAAACAAATTTTAATTAGTTTACGATTAAATCCTGCTCATAAAAATATTCGTATTCAAATACGAGAGCAATTAGATTTTGCTACTGTTTTGTATCAGAAAGGTCTATACAAACAAAGTTTAAAATTACTAGAAAAAGCAAAAAACCTTGCATTAGATAGCGAAGAAAAAAACATTGCTTACGAAATTGTTGAGTTTGAAAAGGTAATTGAAACCCAATACATTACACGAAGTTTAAGTAACAGAGCAGATCAACTTTCTATACAGGCAAAAGAACTGAGTCAACACAATGTAATTGCAAGTAAACTATCTAATTTATCTTTACAATTGTACAGCTATTTATTACAAAACGGCTACGCAAAAAACGAAAAAGAATTATTATTTGTTGAAGATTATTTCAATAATAGATTACCGAAATATGATTTCAATTCATTAGGATTTCGTGAAAAATTGTGGTTGTACAAATCGCACTTGTGGCGTAGTTTTTTAATACAAGATTTTCTACTGAGTTATAAATATGCAAAGAAATTTGTAGACTTATTTGTAGAAAACAACAAACTTGTTAAGCTACACCCTATTTTTTATATCAAAGGGAAAAACTATTTATTAGAATCGTTATTTTTAATTAAAAAAATAGATGCTTTCCAAAATGAGTTACAATCTTTTGAAACAGAAATTGAAGAAGGCAACATTCCGTTAAATACTAATACAGAGCTATTAATCTTTTTGTATTTGTATGCAAACAAACTCCACCTTCACTTCCTAGAAGGCTCATTTAGTGATGGTGAATATCTAGTTGATATTATTAATGAAAAAATAACCTATTTTAAAAACAGGCTAGACAATCATTACATCATAATGCTATACTATAAAATTGCTTGCTTGTATTTTGGAATGGGTAAAAACAAGATGTGTATTTTATATTTAGAAAAAATCATAAACTCTAAAAACTTAAGCTCGGCAGAAGATTTACAATGTTTTGCAAGAGTTTTAAATTTAATTGCGCATTATGAGTGTGGTTTAGATTATGACTTAGAACGTCAATTTATAGACACTTATAAGTTTCTACTGAAAATGGAAAATCTACAAGAAGTACAAAAAGAATTTATTACTTCTATAAAATCTTTAAGCGATGTTTTTCCTCACGAAATTAAAAAGGAATTCAAAAAAATCCATACGAGATTAAAGAAGTTCGAAAATCATCCTTACGAAAAAAGAGCCTTTTTGTATTTGGATATTTTGTCTTGGTTAGAAAGCAAAATTGAAAACAAACCTATTGCAACTATTATTAAAGAAAAATCCTTTATATCTTCAAGTGGCAAGCAGTAATATGTAATAAGTATGTAATTTACAGTTGTCGGTAACTGTTTTTAGTAACAACACTTGATAGCAATAATCAAGTATAGAATATAAAAAGTAATGATATGAAATTATTTATCATTTCTATGTACCAAACTAAAAAACTGCTACTGTCTACTAAAATTAAACAAATCCTATTAATTTGGTGGAATTTGCACTTCTTCTAGAAATTATTTTCGATTACACTTTGGTTATTAAATAATTGTAATACATTTGTTTCGTGAATAATTTTAGCGCACATACCATTTCTACAAAAACTACATCAGTAGCCAACATTACTATGGAAACTACTATTCGCACAACTACAACAACTACCCTTTAGGGGTTATTTTCTATTCATATCATCCAAGTTATCTATTGTTTCATTTTAATGAAACAACACTAATAAAATAAACGTATTACACTTATTTTTCATCTAAAATGAAAGTACTAAAATTTGGCGGTTCGTCAGTCGCAAATTCAGAAAACATAAAAAAAGTATTAGCTATTGTAGCTAAGCAAGCAAAAGACCAAAAATTGGCAGTTGTTGTTTCTGCTTTTGGCAAAACGACAAATGCTTTAATTGAAGGAGCAACCTTGGCTGCCGCTAAGAACAAAGACTATACAGCTGTTTTAAAAAAGATTGAAATTCATCATTTTGAAGTTATTGATAAATTGATTCCAAAAGAAAACAAAAAAGAAGTTACAGATTATGTAAACGAATTGTTAAAGCATTTAGCTACCATTTACGA
>CAYPHE010000137.1:1238-3649 GCA_964410075.1 uncultured Polaribacter sp. | reverse complement strand
TTACTTCCTGGTTTTGTTGCCAACACTTTAGCGGGTAAAACAACAACTTTAGGACGTGGTGGATCAGATTATACTGCTGCAATTATTGCCGCTGCTGTAAATGCTGATGAGTTACAAATATGGACAGACGTTAGCGGAATGTTTACCGCCAACCCAAGTGTTGTAAAACAGGCTTTCCCAATTTCGCACATATCTTATCAGGAAGCGATGGAATTGTCGCACTTTGGTGCGAAAGTAATTTATCCACCAACCATACAACCAGTCTTAAAAAAAGAAATTCCTATTGTAATAAAAAACACTTTTCAACCAGAAGAAAAAGGAACGCTTATTGCCAAAGAAACAGGAAAAAATAAAACAGTTAAGGGAATTAGCCATATAGAAAACATTACTTTAATTACTTTAGAGGGAAGCGGAATGGTTGGCATTCCAGGATTTTCTAAACGTTTGTTTGAAGCACTTTCTTTACACAACATCAACATTATTTTAATTACTCAAGCTTCTTCTGAATTGTCTATTTGTATTGGTATTGCAGATGAAGATGCTCAAAAAGCAACCAATGTAATTAATCAAGTTTTTGAATACGAAATTGAACGTCAAAAAGTAAATCCTGTAATTTTAGAGCAAGACTTATGTATCGTCGCTTTGGTAGGAGATAATATGAAAAACCACCAAGGATTAAGCGGACAAATGTTTAGTGCTTTAGGGAAAAACAATGTAAATATTAGAGCAATTGCACAAGGATCTACCGAGAAGAATATTTCTGCTGTTATCTTAAAAAAGGATGCAAAAAAAGCTTTGAATGTTTTACACGAACAATTTTTTGAAGAAAAAATAAAGCAATTGAATTTGTTTGTAACTGGCGTTGGTAATGTTGGCGAACGTTTTTTAGCACAACTACAACAACAGAAAAAATATTTAAAGAAAAACTTAAAGTTAAACATTCGTGTTATTGGAGTTGCAAACTCTAGAAAAATGATTTTTGACACCAAAGGTCTGTCTCTAGAAAATTGGGCAACACAATTAGAGAATGGAGAGGCAACCACTTTAGATACATTTTTTAGAAAAGCAAAAAATGCCAATTTAAGAAACAGTGTTTTTGTAGACATTACGGCAAGCTATCAAGTTTCTGAAATGTACGAAGGTTATTTACGTAATAACATTGCAGTAGTAACTTGTAATAAAATTGCTTGTGCATCAGAATTGAACAATTACAAAACCTTAAAAGAGGTTTCTAGAGAATTTAATGCTCCGTTCTTGTTTGAAACCAATGTTGGTGCAGGTTTACCTATTATAGACACATTAAAAAACCTAGTAAATTCTGGGGATAAAGTAAATAAGATTCAGGCAGTTTTATCCGGAAGCTTAAACTTTGTTTTTAATAACTTTAACGAAACGACTACTTTTCATGATGTAGTTGCGCAAGCTCAAAAAGAAGGGTACACAGAACCAGATCCTACAATTGATTTAAGTGGTGTAGATGTAGCTCGTAAAATTTTAATTTTAGCCAGGGAAAGTGGTTACGAATTAGAACTGGATGATATTGCAAAAATTGCTTTTTTACCAGAAGAAAGTTTGCAAACAAATAACAATGAAGATTTTTATGCTTCTTTAACCAAACACGAAGCACATTTCCAATCAATTTATAAATCTGCAAACGATAAAAATTGCAGATTAAAATATGTTGCTGAATTTGTAGATGGAAAAGCAAACGTTGGTTTGCAAGAAATTCCTGCAGATCATCCTTTTTACAATTTAGAAGGAAGTGACAATATTGTATTATTTTTTACAGACAGATATCCGGAAAATCCTTTATTAGTAAAAGGAGCTGGTGCTGGAGCAGACGTAACTGCTTCTGGAATTTTTGCTGATGTAATTAGAATAGGAAACGTGTAAATTAAGACTGTAGTCAGTAGTCGATAGCCAGTAGAAAAAAACACTACTAACTAACGTCTATAGACTACCAACTATCGACTAAAAATGAACAAACTAAACATATTTGCACCTGCAACTGTAGCTAATGTTTCTTGCGGATTCGATTCCCTCGGATTTGCTGTAGAAAGTGTTGGAGACAAAATGACGTTTACCAAAACTGAAAAAAAAGGTGTAGAAATTACTGAAATTACTGGAGCAGATTTAACCTATAATGTCGATGAAAATGCGGCCAGTGCGGTTGTAAAAAAGATGTTGAATGAAGCAAATGCAGATTTTGGCGTACAACTTACAATCCATAAAGGATTTTCACCAGGAAGTGGTTTAGGAAGTTCTGCAGCAAGTTCAGCTGGTGCTGCTTTTGGAGCAAATCAATTATTAGGTAATATTTATTCTGAATTAGAGTTGACCAAATTTGCAATGTTTGGAGAAGAAGTAGCTTGTGGCTCTCCTATTGCAGACAATGTTGCCGCAGCAATTTA
>CAYPHE010000137.1:0-1138 GCA_964410075.1 uncultured Polaribacter sp. | reverse complement strand
CACGAAATTGCATTTGAAGCGATTAAGCAATTTGTAGGCGATGAAATTCCTGAAGACAAATTGAAAGAAATTATTGCAGAAACAATTTCTTTTGATTTTCCTGTAGTTCCTGTAGATAAAAATATTGGAACTTTAGAGTTATTCCACGGACCAACAATGGCTTTTAAAGATGTTGGTGCTAAATTTATGGCAAAATGCTTGGAATATTTTAACCAAGGTAATGACGATGAAGTAACTGTTTTAGTAGCTACTTCTGGAGATACGGGTGGCGCGGTAGCAAACGGATTTTTAGGTGCAAAAGGTGTTAATGTAGTTATCTTATACCCTTCGGGAAAAGTAAGCGATATTCAAGAAAAACAATTAACTACCTTAGGTCAAAATATTACTGCACTTGAAGTTGATGGTGTTTTTGACGATTGCCAAGACATGGTAAAAACTGCTTTCTTGGATGATGAAATTAGCAGAACCTTAACCTCTGCAAACTCTATAAATGTTGCGCGTTGGTTACCACAAATGTTCTATTTTTTCTACGCTTATAAACAACTGCACCAAGAACATAAAGACATTGTTTTTTCCGTTCCGAGTGGAAACTTTGGAAATATTTGCGCAGGAATTGTAGCTCAAAAATTAGGTTTGCCAATTAAACATTTTGTAGCGGCTACCAACGTAAACGACACTGTACCTAATTACATGAAAGAAGGAATTTATACGCCAAAACCTTCTAAAGCTACTATTTCTAATGCTATGGATGTGGGTAACCCAAGTAATTTTATTAGAATTCAGCAGTTATTTGAAAATAATTTTGAAAATCTAAAAAATACATTCTCTTCGTATAGTTTTTCTGATGAAGATACTCGCGCAATCATGAAGCAAATTTACGATAGCACGAATTATGTTGTAGATCCTCATGGTGCTGTAGGTTATTTAGGATTGCAAAAGTATGGTTTACAAGAAAACGAATATGGGGTGTTTTTAGAAACTGCACATCCTGTAAAGTTTTTAGATGTTGTAGAAGATACTTTACCTGTAAAAGTGGGTATTCCTGAACAAATTAAAAAAGTAATTGATAAAGAAAAAGTGGCTCAAAAAATTGCTTCTTATCAAGAATTGAAAGATTTTTTAATAAAAGAATAGCTGC
>CAYPHE010000136.1:0-6877 GCA_964410075.1 uncultured Polaribacter sp. | reverse complement strand
TAAGTAAACCATATGCAGATAAAGAAATTACACTTCCTTTTTGAATTACATCTGGTTCGAATCTAAAAACAATTTCATGATTTCCTTCCGGAACTACCATTCCTCTTAGCACATAATTTACTTGGTAATGAGGAGTCAATTTTCCATCAATATAAGCATTCCAGCCGTCTTTATAGTAGATTTCAGAAAATACTGCAAATTGGTCTTTTGTAGTATTTGAATGGTACTCTAATTCATTTAAATTATAAGAAGTAAGTTTAATCGTTGCAGTGCTATCTCGTTCAAAATTTGGAACTCCATCAGGTTTAAATCGACTTCCAAAATTATAATCATTAAGAACAGCTTTAGTTTTTGTGTTTAGAGAATCTAAAGCTTGCATTTCTTCATTCGCAGATTTTACTTCTATTATATCATTTACAAACCATGCATTTCCATTTGCATCAGGATTTTGCTGAACCTGAAGTTGTCTTTCTTTACCTTGAAAAATGAAATACTTGGTATTTAACATGTTTAATACTTCCATATTATTTTTCGCTATTTGATAATCATACAGCTCCATATATCTACCTAATTTGGCTGCGTGATAACCTCCTATAGATTGATGAAAATAAGAAGTAACTCCATCTTGCATCAATCCTTTCGAGAAATTTGCAACCCTGTAATGGCTTTTGTCTTTTAGTATCAACTTATCTGCATTTGTAGCTTTAAAACTACGCTCTAAATTTCTTGGAGTTTCAAAATCATCACTATTTACATAATTTAAGTTTACAGACACCAAATCAACTACAATCAAAACCGATAAACCAACTACTAATATTGTTGACTTGATTTTACTTTTTATAAAAAAGAATAACAAACCTGCTGATACAATTACAAATAATAAAGAACGAAGTGTATCGGAAAACAACATAGCTTTTCTATCCTCAATTAATGCTTCAATTAAACCTGGAAGTTGATTGTAATTACCATCTCGTAAACCTTCAAAAGAAGATATAAAATGTGCAAAAACAAATCCAAGAATTATGAAACTTCCAAAGGAAATTACACCCTTTTTTAAAGCTTTTATTTTTTCTTGTTGAGATATTTTATCTGAAAAAAGATTTTTTAACGCTAAAACACCTAAAATTGGCACACATAATTCAGCGATAACTTGAATGGAAGAAACAGCTCTAAATTTGTTGTATAAAGGCACATAATCAATAAAAAAGTCAGTTAACCATCCTAAATTTTTACCCCAACTTAGTAAAATCACAAAGATAGTGGTAGCTACTAACCATTGTTTCAACTTTCCTTTTACAAGAAAAATTCCAAGAAAAAATAAAAAGAAAATAACTACACCAATATAAGCTGGTGCTTCTATAATAGGTTGGTCTCCCCAATATGTTAACACTTGTTCTGAATAATTTTTAGCCGTTACTTTGCTCGTTTTTTCGGCTATTGCTTTATAAAAATTAGAATCCTCATCTAAACTTTCTACAGTTCCTCCCCCCATAAAGCGAGGTACAAATAAATTAAAGGTTTCTAATTTGGCATAACTGTATTCTGTAATATAGTTTCTATCTAAACCAGCAGATGCCTCTTTTGTTGTTCCATCTGGGTTTATAGTTAACTCAGATTTTCCTCGTGTACTAAATTCTGAATACTCTTTCATTGCCAATAACCTAGGTGCATTCATAGCAATACCTAAAATTATAGCAGCTAAAACTACACTAGCTTTCTTTACAAAAGCAGCTATTTTCTTTTCTTTAAATGAAATTATAAATTCTACGATTCCATAAATTAATAAACAAAAGCCTAAATAATAAGTCATTTGTATATGGTTAGCATATACTTCTAAAGCCATTGCTAATGCTGTTATAAGAAAACCAAGTACAAATTTTCGGTTAAAAATCCATAAAACTCCTGCAACTACTAAGGGCATATACCCTATAGCGTGAGCTTTTGCATTGTGTCCTGCTCCAAAAATTATAATCAAGTAGGTTGAAAAACCAAAGGCTAAGGAACCTAAAATTGCCAAACGCCAGTCTACTTTTAAGGCTAACATTAATACAAAGAAGCTTAAAAAATATAAAAAAACATAGTCTGCTGGTCTTGGTAAAAAACGGAGTGCTAAATCAATTTTTCTAATAAAGTCATTTGGATAGTATGCACTTACTGGATAAGAAGGCATTCCACTAAAAGAAGCGCCTGTCCAATACGGCTCTGTGTTATTTGCATCACGAAAATCATTAATTTCTTTTACCATTCCTTTAAACTGAACGATATCTGATTGCTTGATTTGTTTTCCGTTTAAAACTGGATGAAAGTATAATAACGACGCTATTGTAAACACAACAATAGCAATAAGATAGGGCAATAATTTTTGTAGTTTCATTATTCGTCTATTTCTTCAAAATCTACATACTCACCAACCGAATTATTGCTTTGTTGTTGGTTTCTAGGTTTTTTATCGATTATGGTTTCTCCTTCTCTTACAGAACTATCATTTTGTTTACCTCTAAACTGTTGCTCTGCTTTTTTTTGCATGGTTTCCGTTGCTTTTTTTACCAAATAGGGTGCAAAAAGACGTGACAAAAATTTAAATGCATAATAAAATAAAACTATAAATAAAATGGTTCTTAATAAGCCAGGCATTAAAAATTGATTTAAATAATGATTCAAAAATAACAATTTGAATACAATTGCTACGTTAACTTATTACAAAACTTATAAAGAACTAAAAAAGTGTAGAATGCTTTTAAAAACAGCATTTTTAAACTATGTTTGTGAAGTATCTTTTTTTAGAAATTTAGTAGGGAAATTCTCTTGCATGAAAAAACAACTTGTTCAATTATTTTTGGTGCTATTATGCTTAAAAAGTACTCTTTCTTTTGGGCAATATACAGAAGTAATTAATTCTAACAGACCAGGGTTTTCAGAGAGTCCTTATAGTGTTGGAACAGGTGTTTATCAACTAGAAACATCTCTTTTTTATAGAAATACAGAAATCAATTCTTTATTTACAAGACCAGAAGCTATTGGTTTAGATTTTTTACTAAGAAGTAGTTTTTTTAAAGAGCAATTAGAAATAAATTCAAATATTAGAATTCAGCAAGATAAAGTTACATTTACAAATATTTTTCAATCTTCTTTTAACCAAACTGCAATAAGTCAGTTTTCTTTTGCTGCTAAATACTTGGTATATCAACCTAGCTATAAAGACCCTAGTAAAGAAGTTAGAAGCTGGAAAAGAAAATTTAACTACGATTATAGTAGATTGATTCCTTCAGTTGCTATTTATGCAGGTGTTAATACAAATGAAGTTAGCGAATATTATAAATTAGAAAGTATAACCCCTAAAATTGGTATTTTACTTCAGCAAAATTTCACTCCAGATTTTAATTTAATCAACAACTTTTTTTACGACAATATTGGTAGTCAGTTTAACAAATACACTTATATACTAACTGGTACTCAAAATTTTGGAAATCGTATTTCTAGTTTTTTTGAGTATAAAGGCGATTTTTACTCTTTTAGATACGATCATAATATAGGAGCTGGTTTAGCCTATCTTTTTTCTAAAGACTTGCAATTTAACGCCTCTGGAAGATTTTTGGTGGAAGGAAAAACTACTGGTTTTTTTACCAGTATTGGTGCATCTTATAGAATAGACAAACATAAAGATTCTTTTAAAGATTTAGATAGAGTCGATTACCTTAAAGAAGAGACACCTATTGAAAAATACAATAGAAAACAGAATAGTTTTTTCAAAAGAATTTTAGGTTCTAAAAAAGAAAAAAAGCGTAAAAAGGTTGATAGAAAAAGAGTAAAAACAAAAAAACGAAAAGCTAAAAAGAGAAAGCCAGAAAAAGAGAAGAAAAAGAAAAAAAAGAAAGAAGAAACTGAAATAGAAAAATTAGAAAGAGAAATTAAAGAGTTAGAAAAAGAAATGAAAAAAGGAGGAAATAATTAATATTATGAATGAAATTTCTTTACATAAGGTAAGCAGCAAAAAAGATTTAAAAGATTTTGTTCTATTTCCTTTTTCACTTTATAAAGACAATAAATATTGGGTTCCACCAATTATTAAAGACGAAATAGCCAATTTTTCGCCAGAAAAAAATCCAGTATTTCAAAATGCTGATGCACAATTTTTTGTTGCCAAAAGAAACAATAAAATTGTTGGTAGAGTTGTTGCAATTATCAATTGGTTCGAAGTTGACAAACAACAAATTAAAAAAATGCGTTTTGGCTGGTTTGATGTTATTGATGATCTTAATGTGTCCAAAATTTTATTAAACAAGGTTAAAGAAATTGGTTTAGAAAATAACTTAGAATATATTGAAGGTCCTGTTGGTTTTAATAACCTAGATAAAACTGGTGTTTTAGTAGAAGGATTTGATCATATTGGTAGCATGATTACTTGGTACAATTACCCTTATTACAAAGACCATTTAGAGCAACTAGGCTTCTTAGAGGAAAAAGAATATGTAGAAAATAAGTTTCCTTTTAGTAGAGTTGATGGAAAATATTATGGCAGAATAAGTGCTATTTTGCAAAAACGTTTAAACGTAAAACCAATTACTTTTACAAAAACCAAAGACATTTTACCTTATGTAGATGAAATGTTTAAAGTGTTTGATAAGACGTATTCTAAATTATCTACTTACGTTCCTATTTCTGATGCTCAAATTGAGTTTTTTAAAAAGAAATACATCTCTTTTATTAATCCAGAATATATAACTTTTGTAGCAGATAAAGATGATAATTTAATTGCTTTTGCTATTGTAATGCCTTCTTTTTCTAAAGCATTACAAAAAGCTAACGGAAAATTATTTCCTTTTGGTTTATACCATCTTTTAAATGCAAGAAAAAATTCAAAAGACATGTTGTTCTATTTAATTGGTGTAGATCCTGCTTATCAAAATAAAGGAATTACAGCAATTATATTTCACGAATATTACAAAGCATTTAAAGCAAAAGGCATTCAAAATTGTATTCGTACACCTGAGTTGGCAGATAACGAAGCAATTCGTAAAATTTGGAAAGAATTTAACCCAGAAATTTTTAAGCGAAGAAAAACTTACAAAATTAATTTAGAAGATTTCAATTAATTCTTTTCTTCTAACATTGGTACAAAAGCAAAATCACCCAATTCTTCTTTATCAAATTCTGAAGAAGATTTCCTTGTAAACAAGGTCATAATCTGTTTTTTATCTCCAACAGGAATCAACAACTTACCTCCTATTTTTAATTGCGACAGCAACGGATTTGGAACATACGGAGCTCCTGCAGTAACAATTATTTTATCAAAAGGAGCTTCTTTTGGTAGCCCTTTATAACCATCTCCAAAAATAAATTGTTTGGGTCTATATCCAATTTTTGGAAGAAATAATGAAGTTTTTTTAAACAACTCATGTTGCCTTTCTATAGTAAAAACAGTTGCTTTTAAAGCCAACAAAACTGCCGTTTGATAACCAGAACCTGTACCAATTTCTAAAATTTTATCTTCTTTTTTAACTGCTAAAGTTTGCGATTGAAATGCTACTGTATAAGGTTGAGAAATAGTTTGTTCTGCCGCAATTGGAAAGGCTTTATCTTGGTAGGCATGAGCTTCAAAACTACTATCTATAAACAAATGACGAGGAATATTTCTAATGGCTTGTAAAACCTGCTCATCTTCTATTCCTTTTTGTTGCAAAATATTTGCTAGCTGATTTCTAAGTCCTTGATGTTTTGCTGTATCTTTCAAAAAAAGTGATTGTTTTTTCAATTTCTAAAATACTAATAATTCAGAAAAAACAGCGATAAAAGTGTATATTTGTTTTTATCGTTTTGAAAAAAAACAAACTTCATTTAAAAGATAAAATATGCTAAAAGTTGGTGTTTTAGGAGCAGGTCATTTAGGTAAAATTCATTTACGCTTATTAAAAGAATCTAGTAAATACGATTTAATTGGTTTTTTTGATCCTTCAACTGAAAATGCTAAAAAAGTAACTGAAGAGTTTGGTTACAAGTCTTTTGAAACTATAGAAAGTTTAATTAACGAAGTTGATGTTATAGATATTGTTACTCCAACGCTTTCTCATTTTGAGTGTGCAAAACTAGCTATTGATAAAAAACGTCATATTTTTATAGAAAAACCAATTACAAATACCGTTAAAGAAGCTGAGGCACTAATTAAACTTGCAGAAAAAAATAATGTAAAAGGACAAGTTGGTCATGTAGAACGTTTTAACCCTGCCTTTACAGCAGTTAAAAACGACATAAAAAAACCAATGTTTATAGAAACACATCGTCTGGCAGAATTCAACCCTAGAGGCACAGATGTTCCTGTTGTTTTAGATTTAATGATTCATGATATTGATGCAATTTTATCCGTTGTAGATTCTCCTGTAAAAGAAGTTAGAGCTAGTGGTGTTAGTGTTATTTCAGAAACTCCAGATATTGCAAATGCTAGGTTAGAATTTGAAAACGGGTGTGTTGCCAATTTAACTGCAAGTAGAATTTCTATGAAAAACATGCGAAAATCTCGTTTTTTTCAGAAAGATGCTTATATCTCTGTAAACTTTTTAAGTAAAGAAGCCGAAATTGTAAAAATGAAAGATGTACATAAAAATACAGATGAATTTGCAATGATTCTTCAAAATGCAGAAGGTGTAAAAAAACAGATTTGTTTTGAGAACCCTAATGTAAATGCTAGTAACGCTATTCTTGATGAATTAGAAACTTTTGCAGACGCTATAAACAATAATTCAACACCAGTTGTAACACTTCAACAAGCTACGGATGCCCTTAGAGTTGCGTACCAAATAATTGATTGTTTTTAATATCTATTGATACAGAAATTTTTAAAACTGTCACATTAAAAAAAAACATCTGTCTTTAGTACAAACGA
>CAYPHE010000135.1:0-6901 GCA_964410075.1 uncultured Polaribacter sp. | reverse complement strand
GTAGCTAAAGGAGAAACGTTAGTTTTTCAATTTTTAGGTTTACAAACCGTAGAAAAAATAGTTGGTGATGTAAATATTATTGATGTGGTAATGCAAGAAGGTGTAAATACTTTAGATGAAGTAGTTATAACAACTGGTTACGATAAAATAAATAAAAAATCGTTTACAGGTTCTGCAAGTACCATAAAAATGGAAGACATTAAATTAGATGGTGTTATAGATGTTTCTAGAATGATAGAAGGAAGAACACCAGGTGTAACAGTACAAAACGTTTCTGGTACTTTTGGAGCTGCCCCAAAAATTACCATTAGAGGTTCTTCTTCTGTTTTTGGTAACAACTCACCATTATATGTTATAGATGGTGTTGTACAAGAAGATATTATAGAAACCGACTTAGATCAATTGGCTTCTGGAAATGCAAATACACTAATAAGCTCTTCTATTGCGGGGGTTAATGCAGACGATATTAAAAAAATTGATATTCTTAGAGATGCTTCTGCAACTTCTCTATATGGTGCAAGAGCAAGAAATGGAGTTGTGGTAATTACAACAAAAAGCGGAAGAAAATCTAGTAAGTTAAGAGTAAGTTATAATGGAGAATATACGGTTAGAGATATACCTAATTATTCTCAATATGATATTTTAAATTCTAAAGAAAATGTAAGTATTTTAAAAGAACTAGAGGCTAAAGGATTTTTAGAATTACCAAATGTAGCTCAAAGTAGATACGGGGGAGTTTACTCTATTATGGAAAGGTTAACAGACACTTACATTCCAGAAACAGATTCTTTTGCTTTAGAAAACACTCCCGAAGCTAGAAATGCTTTTTTACAACAATACGAGTTGGCCAATACAGATTGGTTTGACGTGTTATTTAGACAATCCTTTACTCAAAACCATTCTTTAAGCTTTACTGGTGGTGGAGAAAAAAGTGCATATTATGCATCGTTAAGTTATTTTACGGATCCTGGCTGGTCTATTGCAGAAAATGTAGATAGACTTACATTTAATTTAAAAAACACATTTTATTTATCTGATAAATTAAACATAACATTTATTTCAAATGCATCTATAAGAGAACAAAAAGCACCAGGAACTTTTGAGCGCGAAACAGATCCAGTTTCTGGAGACATTACTAGAGATTTTGATATTAACCCGTTTAGTTACGCACTAAATACTTCTAGAACGTTACGTCCTAGAGATAATAACGGAAACTTAGAACACTATATTAACAACTGGGCAGATTTTAATATCTTAGAAGAACTTGAAAACAATTTTATTGATTTAAATGTAAGAGATATTCGTTTTCAAATAGATGCTTCTTATAAATTAAATGATAAAATTAGCTATAATTTTAACGCAGCTTCTAGATATGTAAATAGCGTAAGAGAACACAGTATTAAAGAAAACTCTAATGTAGTAAGAGCTTTTAACTCAAATGAAACTACTCTAATTAGAGACGCTAATATTTTTTTATATACAGACCCAAATAACCCAGATGCAATTCCAATACCGGTTTTACCTGAAGGCGGAATTTATAATAAAAACGACAACTATTTAACTACTTACTACCTAAGAAATAGCATAAATTACGATAACATCATAAAAGACAAACATGAAGTTAGCATGCTTTTCGGACAAGAATTACGTTATGTAGATAGAGATGATAATAGTTTCATTGGTTATGGCTTACAGTTTGAAAACGGTTTTGTTCCATTTACAGATGCCAGAATTTTAGAAAAATTAATTGCAGAAGGAGATAATTATTTTTCATTAAACCAAGAAAGAGAAAGAACAGTTGCATTTTTTGGAAAAGCCACTTACACTTATAAAGACAAATACGTATTTTCTCTAACAGGTAGGTACGATGGCTCTAATAGACAAGGTCAGAGTAGAAGTTCTAGGTGGTTGCCTACAGGTTCTGTAAGTGCCAAATGGAATGCAAAAGAAGAACCTTTTTTACAAAATATAGATCAAATAACTAATCTTTCTTTAAGAACCTCTTACGGTTTAGTGGCTACACCAGGGTCTGCTACAAACGCATCTGCAATTTTTCAAAGCACAATTACAGATAGATTATTACCAAATACCAGAGAAACTTTTTTAGACATTACTGCTTTAGAAAATGCTGAATTGACTTGGGAAAAACAATACGAGTTTAACATTGGTATAGATTTAGGTTTATTTAATAATAGAATTCAAATAAATAGCGACGTTTATTTTAGAGATATTTTTGATAACGTAGATTTTGTAAGAACTTCAGGAATTGGTGGGCAATTTATCAAACAAGGTAATAATGCAGATGTAACCACCAACGGAATTGAATTTGGTATAACAACCAAAAATATTGTTTCAGATAAATTCAAATGGACAACTTCTTTTAACTTTTCTTATTTCGACCAAACAATTACCCGATTAGAAAATACACCTATTGCTTTAAATTTAGTTGATCAAACAGGTGGAAATATTCAAGGTTTTCCTATTAACTCTTTATTTTCTTATCAGTTTGATGGTTTAGATAGTAGAGGTTTTCCAACATTTATATTACCTGAAGGAGATAACCCAGTAACGGGTGTAGATTTTCAAGAATCTGAAGATATTACTGATTATTTAGTTTTTGAAGGCTCTATAGACCCCAATATTACTGGTGGATTTTCAAATACATTTTCCTATAAAAATTGGACATTAGATGTTTTAATTACTGGTTCTGGAGGAAATAAAATTCGACTAGACCCAAGGTTTTCAAATGCTTATTCAGACTTAGATGTATTTTCTAGAGATTACGTAAATAGATGGGTTTTAGCTGGTGATGAAGCAATTACCAACATTCCTACAATTGCTACATCACAACAAAATAGCCTTATTAATAATTTAGATGTTGCTTACAACGCCTATAATTTTTCAACAGAAAGAGTAGCTAATGGAGATTTTTTGAGAATGAAAAATATTGGTATTAGTTATAATTTAAATAAAGAGGCTACTAAAATATTAGGATTATCGTCTTGTAAATTCCGTTTACAGGGCACAAACCTATTTTTAATTTATGCAGACGAGCGTTTAAACGGTCAAGACCCAGAATTTTTTAATACTGGGGGAGTTGCTTTTCCTATAAGAAGGCAATATACATTAACGCTAAATATTGGTATTTAATTGGAGAAAAAAATGAATACAAAAAAAATATACATTCTATTAATCATCTTTACCATGTCTTTTTTAAGTTGTGATGATTATTTGTCTGAATTACCAGACAATAGAACAACTATAGATTCTCCTGAGAAAATAGCTTCTTTACTAACTGGTGCATATCCTGATGGTAATTACATGTTTATGGCAGAATTAATGTCTGATAACGCGGGAGAAAAATTCTTCTCTGGAGAAGATCAATTAGACCAAGAAGTATATCAGTGGGCAGATTCTAATTTAGAAGATTTAGATTCTCCTGTTTTTTACTGGAATAGTTGTTATGAAGCAATTGCACAAGCCAATCAGGCTTTAGCTTCTATAGAAGAATTAGAAGGCCAGTTTAATTTAGATGCTCAAAAAGGTGAAGCTTATTTAGCTAGAGCTTATGCACATTTTATGTTGGTTAATTTTTGGGCAAAAGCGTATGACCCAAATACAGCAAGTTCAGATTTGGGCATTCCTTATGTGTTAGAACCAGAAACTACTCTCATAAAAAGATACGAAAGAAATACCGTCGAAGAAGTTTACAACTTTATTGAATCTGATATTACAGAAGGTCTTGCATTAGTGGGTAATGAATATGATGAACCTCGGTTTCATTTTACAAAAGATGCTGGTAATGCTTTTGCAACTCGATTTTATTTATACAAAGGAGATTGGGATAAGGTTATTGAATATGCAAATAAGGTAATTACTTCTCCATTATCCGAAATTAGAGACGATTTAAACTACAGAAATCTTTCTTTTGATGAAGTATCAAGAACATATCAAAGTCCAACAGAAAGAACCAATTTACTTATTGCCTCTACATTTACACTATGGTCTAGAAAATATGCTGGGTCTCGTTTTGGAATGAATCAAGATGTATTTAATGAATTGTTTACAACAGGAAATCCTCATCAAAAAGGTTGGGCATATAGAGTATTTGGAACAGATTTATTTTTTAATTTACCAAAATTTGAAGAGTTTTTTAAAATTACCAACCAAAGTGCTGGTACAGGTTTACCTTTTGTAGGCATTGTGTTATTTGATAAAGATGAAGTGTTGCTAAATAGAGCAGAAGCGTATGCAATGAAAAATGATACAGAAAAAGCACTTGAAGATTTAAGTAGTTTTTTACAACTTAAAACAACTAATTTTAACAGTCAAACAGACGTATTAACTATTAACGATTTAGTTCCATTTTATCCGCCAATCCGAGACGAATACACTCCATATTACGAATTAACTCCTTTACAGGCTCTGTTTGTAAAAAGTATTTCTGCCTTTAGAAGAAGAGAGTATTTTCATGAAGGTTTACGTTGGTTTGATATTAAACGTTTCAACCTAGAAGTTAACCGAACTTTTAATGGTGTACCTGTTACTTTAGAAAAAGAAGATTTAAGAAAGCAATTACAAATACCAAGAACGGCTCAAAATTTTGGTGTAGCAGCTAATCCAAGATAACTATGAAAAAATTAGTATACATATTTATTTTTTTACTTTTAATTAATGGTTGCTCAGAAGAAAAACCTTTAACAGAAAGTAATTTAAATACAGAAACTCCTGTTTTAAATAATGTAGATATTTATTTGCGAGAAAACTTTACAACTCCTTATAACATTGAAGTTTTTTATGATTGGAATCCTAATAAAGTAGATTTTAATCGATTTTTATTTCCACCAACTGTAGAAAAAGTTGTTCCTGCTATGGAAGCAATAAAAACCATTTGGTTAGATACATACAATGAAGTTGCAGGAGAAAATTTTGTAAAATTAATTGCTCCAAGAGAAATTGTTTTAATTGGTGGTATCAACTTAAATCCTTCTGGAACCATTACTTTAGGTTTAGCGGAAGGCGGAAAACGAATTACTTTTTTTAATACAGACTTAGTAGATTTAAAAGATAAAGAAGAGCTGACACGTTTTGTATCTACCATTCAACACGAGTACACGCATATTTTAAACCAAACAGTGCCTTACGATAGAGAAACTTACGAAGCAATAACACCTTCTGGTTATACCGCCCAGTGGTTTAATGAAAGTATAGCAACGGCTAGAGAACTAGGTTTTATAACAGACTATGCAAGATCTAACGAAGATGAAGATTTTGCTGAAATGGTAACCGCTTTATTATCTAATAGCAATGCAGAATACAATGCTATTATTGACGGAATTTCTAGCAATCAAGCAAAAACAGATATAAGAGCAAAAGAAGCCTTGGTTGTAGAGTATTTTAAAACAGAATTTAATATAGACATTTACGAACTGCAGAGAGTTGCAGCAGAAAATGTTTTAAAAGTATTAAACTAACATGAAAAGACTATTTATAAAATACATAGCAATACTTATTTTGTGCATCTCTTTTTCGTGTGTAGATAACGAACCAGAACTGTTGTTTGATGATGTTCCTTCAGAAAGAGTAAACGCAAGTGTAGATCAAGTAAAACAGTTATTATTAAATGCTACAAATGGTTGGAAAATTACTTATTTCACAGATGATACTACTCTAGGAGGTTATACTTATCTGTTTCGTTTTTTAGAAGACGGCACTGTAGAAATGGATTCTGATTTTGGACAAACCAAAGGAACAGTTACTTCTAGTTTATGGACTGTTGATTTTGGAGCAACTGTTAAACTAAATTTTACTACTCAAAATAAAATACACGAGCTTTCAGACTCTAATAGTTCTCCAGATCCTGAATTAACTGGGCAAGGCTACAGAGGTAGTTTTGAGTTTTTATTTTACGGTATTGAAGGCGAAAATTTATCATTTCAAGCTTCTAGAGATAATACACCTGTACTTTTTCAAAAGGCCTCTCAACAAGATTGGGATAACTTATCTAAGAATGATGATATTATCAGTTTGTTAAACGGACAACTTTCTTATGTAAAAAATGGCATTACACAAACTTTTGAATTCAATAGTGATAGAAGATTTGCTACAAATGAAGATGATCAAGTAACAGATACTAATTTTGGTATCGGATTTTCTCCAAACGGAATAATTGTAAGTCCTGCGATTACAGATGAAAATGAAGTAGCTCACGATACTTTTATTCTAAATGATTCCAACTCTGCTTTTATTTCAACAAAAGGTAATTTTTCAATTTCAATACTAAACTTTCCTTTTGATGTTAACCAATTTTGGCAAACACAAATTATTGACGGAGAAGTTTCTGAATTGTTTATTAACACCTTTGCTACTGTTACAGCAGAAAACACAAGAATTTGGGATGAAACTTTATGGCAAAACCTATTTTTTGGGAATGTAACTTTATCAAATAGCCCAGGTTCTGGTGTTATGCTTTATTCTTTTACAGATGTTGCTACTAATGCCGGATTTTTTGCTCAGTATTTTTTAACCTTTAATGGAGTACCTAACGAACCAAGTTTTATAGATATTACAAGAAGTGAAGCTGGTTTCAATTGGTCTTTCTACACGCATTTAGATCCTGTAGTTGCTCTAATGGTAGATAATTCGCCATTTACAACAGAACTAAATACACCAGAAAATCCTACTGAAATTAAATTAACAAGCACTATAAATTCTGATGTTTGGTTTACAATTCGCCTAAGTAATTAACACAAAACATAACAACAAGTTATTTTTAAAATTACAAACAAAAACAGATGCTTTTTTTTGTTTTAAAAATAACTTGTTTTTTTATTCTTTATTTTTTCGGAATTAATTAATTATCATATATTTGCATCCGCATTTTTGAAACTAAAACAATAAA
>CAYPHE010000134.1:1650-6938 GCA_964410075.1 uncultured Polaribacter sp. | reverse complement strand
AGCCAACCATATTTGGGTAATTATTTTAATTGTAATTCTTTGGATTGCTTTTCCTAGATATTATAAAGTTATGGTAACTTCTTTACATATTCCTTTAACATTAATGCTCTTAGGAATTACGTTGCGTGGTGTTGCTTTTATTTTTAGACATTACGATGCATACGAAGACAAATCTCAACATATTTACAACTGGATGTTTCGTTTTTCAAGCCTTTTTACCCCAATACTTTTGGGGATGGTTTTCGGAGGCTTAGTAAGTAGTAAAATTATTCTAGTAAATGATGAATTAGTAAACCCTACTTTTTTTGAAGTTTACGTTGCGCCTTGGTGTAATGTGTTTTCGTTATTGGTAGGCTTATTCTTTGCTAGTTTATGCGCTTTTTTATCTTCAATATTATTAATTGGTGAAGCAGATATTAAGCGTTACAAAATATATGTAAGAAAAGCTAGCATTGCTACAATTGTAGTGGTTAGTATTGGTTTTATAACAATTTGTTATGGTTATTTTTCTGGAATACCTTTTATAAAAGGTATTGTTTCTAATAAAACTAGTATTGCACTTATTTTACTTTCAGGGGTTTGTTTATATCCTTTGTGGAATTTTATTAAAAAAGGAAGCCGCATTGTAAGTCGTGCTTTAGCGGGTTTACAAGTTATACTAATAATAACTGTTGCTATTCTACCGCACTTTCCTAATATACTGCTATACAAAAACGGGAGTTTAAGTATTTTAGAAAATAAAGCTCCCGAATCGGTTATTTACGTTTTAGGTATTTCTTTAATTATAGGAGGTGCTATAATTATTCCTGGTTTGTTTCATTTGCTAAAATCTTTTAAATTGATAAAAATTTTAGAAAAAAACTAATACCCTATTTTAGCACGAACTCTCTGTAAAACGTCATCAGCAATTTCTCCAGCTTTTTTTGCACCAATTTCTAAAGCTTTGTCAATTTCCTGTTTATTATCCATAAAATAATTATAACGTTCTCTTATGATTGCAAATTGTTCTAAAATAAGTTCGTAAAGTGCCTGTTTTGCATGACCGTAACCATAATTACCCGCTTCGTAATTGGTTTTCATTGCTAATGTTTGTTCTTCTGTGGCTAATAATTTATACAATGCAAAAACATTGTCAGTATCAGGGTTTTTTGGTTCTTCTAATGGAGTACTATCGGTTTTTATACCCATTATTTGCTTTCGTAATTTTTTATCGGGCAGAAAAATATTGATAATGTTATTTCTAGATTTACTCATTTTCTCACCGTCGGTTCCAGGAATTAATTTGGTATGTTCTTGTATTTTCGCCTTTGGCGGAACTAAAGTTTCTCCATTTAAATTATTAAATCTGCTAGCAATATCTCTAGTAATTTCTAGATGTTGTAACTGATCTTTCCCTACAGGAACAATTTCTGCATCGTACAATAAAATATCTGCAGCCATTAAAACAGGATAAGTAAACAATCCTGCGTTTACATCTTCTAATCGATCTGCTTTGTCTTTAAAACTATGCGCTAAAGTTAGTCTTTGGTAAGGAAAAAAACAGCTTAAATACCAAGACAATTCTGTTACCTGTGGTACATCACTTTGTCTGTAAAAAACAGTTTTTTCAATATCTATTCCGCAAGCCAACCATGTTGCAGCCGTGCTATAGGTGTTTTCTTTTAACGTATTTCCATCTTTAATTTGTGTTAACGAATGCATATCTGCAATAAATAAAAATGCTTCGTTATTAGGATTATTTGCCATTTCTACAGCAGGTAAAATAGCTCCTAATAAATTACCTAAATGTGGAGTTCCTGTACTTTGTACGCCAGTTAATATTCTTGACATTAGCTTTTAAATTATCAATTTTTGCAAATTAACGAGATGTTATTTCAGCATCTATAAAATGTTAAAACTATCTACAATGGCAAAAGTACGGTTTTGAGTTACAAAATCCATCAAACAAAAGAATATTAGTATTTTTGGTAAGCTTATGAAATATATTCTTTTTCCTTTACGGTTGCTTTGGCGTTTGTGGTTCTATATAATGATATTAGTTACCATTCTTTTATTATCTCCTTTACTATTAATTTTAACATTAAAAGAAGAATATTACCATATACTTTGGAAATTAATTCGCATTTGGTCTAGATTATTAATTTACGGAATGGGATTTCGTTTAAAAATAACCAAAGACCAACAAATAGAATCTGATAAAAGTTATCTATTTTGTGCGAATCATGCTTCATTTTTAGATCCTTTTGTATTAGCCGTTTTAAGTAAAAATCCTATTGTTTTTGTTGGAAAAAAAGAGTTGGTAAACATTCCCATTTTTGGTTTTTTTTACAAACGAGCCGTAATAATGGTTGATAGGAGCAGTGCAGAAAGTAGAAGAAGAGTTTTTGAAATGGCTACAAAAAGATTGCAAAAAGGGGTTAGTATTGCTATTTTTCCAGAAGGACTGGTTCCTGAAGAAAATGTGATTTTAGCTCCCTTTAAAAAAGGAGCTTTTAGTTTAGCAATCGATTTTAAAATACCTATAGTTCCTCAAGTATATTTTGATTGTAAACGTTTTTTTTCTTGGAATATATTTAAAGGAAGGCCAGGCGTTTTAAGAGTTCATCAACACAAATTTTTACAAACAGCAAACTTAACTCCTAAAAACTTAAATGACCTAAAAGAAGATACGTTTGGTCTTATTTATAATAGTTTGGTTAATGACAAAAAATATATGAAAGATACCAATTCTGCAAAATGAAAACTGAAAGAAACTATTATTATTCGCCAAAAGAAGAATTGTTAAATATCATTTCTCATGGTTTAGGTTTTTTTGCAAGCTTAATTGCTTTTCCTTTTTTATTGGTAAAAGCACTTGAACTAGATAGTTTATGGAAAATAAATAGTTACATCATTTATGGAATAAGTCTTCTTGTATTATACGGAGCTTCAACTTTATACCATGCTTCAAAACACCCCGTAAAAAGAAGAAAATTAAACATATTGGATCATGCAGCTATTTATGTTTTAATTGCCGGAACCTATTCTCCTTTCTGTTTGGTTGCTTTAAATAATCAATTGGGTTGGTATATGTTTGGGTTTGTTTGGTTATTTGCACTTATTGGAATTACACTAAAATTATTTTTTACAGGAAAGTTTCATAAAATTTCAACCGCCATGTACCTTTTTATGGGTTGGCAAGTGGTATTTTTTATTAACCCTTTGGCAAAAGTGTTACCAGATTTTAACCTTAAATTATTAATTCTTGGAGGTGTCTTTTATTCGATAGGAGCTATTTTGTATTCCATCAAAAAAATACCTTTTAATCACGCAATTTTTCATTTTTTTGTCTTAGCAGGTAGTATTTCTCACTTTTTTAGTATTTATCTTCTAAAAATATAATTTTTACGTGTTTTTTTATTAAATAAGTTTTTGAATTTCTAAGATTTATTGTAAGTTTGTGGTTCCTAGTTAATTCTAGGAATTATAAATCTTATTTAGGGGGTAGGTTTATTAAATTTCCTCGAACTTTTGTTCGAGGTTTTTTTATGCCCAATTTTTAAATGGTTGTTTACTTAAGTAAGAATTGTAATATTTTATATTTCCAGTTACTTCTTCCCCTAACCAAAAAGGCTTTTCAAAAATTTCATCTTCAGAATTTAATTCAATTTCTGCAAGAATTAATCCTTCATTTTCGCCGTAAAACACATCTACCTCAAACAAATGTTCTTTATAGTTAATATAATACCTATCTTTTTCTATAATCGTTGGTTCACACAATAGCAATAGAGCTTCAGCTTCTTTAACAGCTATTGGTTTTTCCCATTCAAAACGAGTAGTACCAGCTTTATTTGTTTTCCCTTTTATAGTAATAAAGGCAGTATCATCTGCTATTCGAATACGAACTGTTCTATTTTTATCAGAATTTAAATAGCCTTGTTTTATGTATTTTTTTTTGAAGTCTTCTTTTAAAAATACTTCAGAATTTATTAAAAACTTTCGTTCTATTTCTTGATACATTATTAAAATTTATTCGCACTAATGTAATAGTTTCTTCGTTATTATTGTAATAAATAAATATCTTTGATTATATTTTTATCGATGAAAAAAATAATTTTCTACCTTTTTTGTTTCACTTCTTATTTTGTTTATTCACAAACCGATTATAGTGCTTCTTGGGAAGACTTTTATTCCTATAATAATGTAAAATCAATTGAAAAAGTAGATAACATTATTTATGCTCTTGCAGATAACGCTGTTTTTACTTATGATGTTACTACCGAAGAGATATCTAAAATTTCTTCTGTAAATGGGCTTTCTGGAGAAACAACTACCGCATTTCATTATAGTGAAAATTTCGAGAAATTAATTATTGGATATGAAAACGGATTAATTGAAGTTCTAAATAATAATGGAAGTGTTACAGTATCTTCTGATATTGCAAATTTTACACAAGCAGGAGATAAAAAAATAAATAGTATTACAGAATTTGGAGAAAATTTATTGCTATCAACACCTTTTGCGATTATTGAGTATAATATAGATAGAGAGGAGTTTGGCGATACTTTTTTTATTGGAAATAACTCTACAGAAGTAAAAACGAATCAAACTATTGTTTTTGATAACCTCATTTATGCTGTTACAGAAAATGGTTTATTTATTGCTGATGCAACTAGTAATTTATTGATAGATTTTAATAATTGGAACCAGCTTTTTGCAGGAAGAAACTTTACAGGTATTATAGTGTTTAATAATGAAATTTATGTATCTGAAGGAAGAAACTTGTTTAAGCTTTCTAATAATTCTCTCGAACTTGAAGAGAACTTTAATCAAAATATACAAGCTTTAAAAGCTTCTGAAAACAATATTACCATAGCTTTAAATTCATCTGCAGTAGTTTTAGATGATTCTTTAAATAGAATTTCAGAATTTACCAATACCTCAGATTTTGAGTTTTCTTTAAATACTGCAATTTTTGAAAACAATACTGTTTATTTGGCTACAAATGAATATGGAGTTTTAATTCCTGAAACAAACCAAAGTTCTTTTATAGAAATTCACCCAGATGGTCCGTTATCTAATGAAATGTTTTCAATTACATCAACAAATCAAAACTTGTGGATTGCCTACGGTGGATATAATGTTTCCTTTGTACCCAACAGTAGAAGAGGGCGTTATAGTAATTTTAATGGAGAATCATGGACAAATATAGAGTTTGACAGAAATGAGATGCCCTTTTTAGATTTTGTTGATGTTACTGTAGATCCAGAAAACGAAAGTAGAATTTTTGTAAGTTCTTTTGCACAAAC
>CAYPHE010000134.1:0-1550 GCA_964410075.1 uncultured Polaribacter sp. | reverse complement strand
GGTGTTTTATATACGAATCCTAATGGGCAAAATACATTGGCTTCATTTACCACAGAAAATTCTCCGCTACCATCTAATAGAATTCTAAAAATTGCAGTAAACACACAAACTGGAAAAGTGTTTTTTCTAACTGATAAAGGATTGGTAGCCTATAATAGTAATGTATCTCCTTTTGGAGAAACTTTAGGAGAAGTTTATGCATATCCAAATCCTGCATTAAAACAACATCAAACTGTAACGATTGATGGAAGAAACGGAACAAATCTACCAAAAGGAACCAATGTAAAAATTGTTGATATTACTGGGAATTTAGTTTATGAAACTAATGTTGTAGAAGGACAAGAATTACAAGGAGGAAAAGTAGTTTGGAACAAAAAAAACCTTGCTGGAAAAAAAGTAGCTTCTGGTGTTTATATTGTACTACTTTCCAACGAAGATGCCTCTCAAAACTCAATAACCAAAATTGCAATTGTAAATTAATTGTGGCAGTAATTACTACAAAAGCAATTGTACTAAACGCTCTAAAATATAGCGATTCTAGCTTAATCGTAAAATGTTTTACAAAAAATGAAGGAATAAAATCTTACTTATTAAGGGGTATTTTAAAGCCTAAAAAAAAAGGAATAACAGCAGCTTATTTTCAGCAATTAACACAATTAAAAATTGTTGCAAACCACAACTCTAAAAACAACTTAAACTCTTTAAAAGAAGTTCATATAGAAAATCCTTATAAAACAATTTATAGTAATGTAGTTAAACAGACTATTGTTTTATTTCTTTCGGAAGTTCTTTCAAATACTATACAAGAAGAAGAGAAAAATGAAGATTTATACCATTTTTTAGAAACTGCTTTTATTTGGTTAGATGTGCATGATAAAATTGCAAATTTTCATATTCTATTTCTATTAAACCTGACCAAGTTTCTTGGTTTTTATCCAGATGTAAATAGCACTAATAAAAACGGGTTTCATTTAAAAGAAGGCTATTTTACAGATATTACCTCCGAGAAAAACATAATTTATGGCAACCAACTTTACCAATTTAAAAAGTGTTTGGGCATGAATTTTGATGCTTTAGAAGATGTTTCTTTTAGTAAAAAAGAAAGACAATTGGTTTTACAAATTATAATTCGATATTTCGAGTTACATTTGGACGGATTTAGACATCCAAAATCATTACCCATTTTAGAAGCGGTTTTTAGTTGATGAAGTATTTTATTATTGGTTTCCTTTTTTTAGTTAGCAGTTATAACTTTGCTCAAAAAGTACAGGTTTTAGATAAAAAAACTGGAAAAAGCATAAAGAATGTTACAGTATATAATAAAAATCAATCTGTTAGTTTAAGTACTGATGCTAATGGTTTTGTGATAATTTCTGACATTAAAAATTTAGAATTAATTATTTTTTCTCATATTTCTTATGCTAGTCTTCGCATAAAAAAAAGTGTGCTTAAAAAGCAAAATTATCTGGTTTATCTAACCAAACAGTCTGAACAATTAGATGAAGTGGTTATTTCTTCATTTAAAAAAGCAGAAAAAACAAAACGTATTG
>CAYPHE010000133.1:0-7023 GCA_964410075.1 uncultured Polaribacter sp. | reverse complement strand
ACTCTTATCTAGTAGCGGGAACTGGACTCGAACCAGTGACCTTCGGGTTATGAGCCCGACGAGCTACCTACTGCTCTATCCCGCGATTTGGACTGCAAATATACAACAGAATTCGAATATTTACCAAATATAATTTCATTTATTTTTAGTTGCTTTATTGTAAACAACTTACAAAACAAACTATCTTTGCATTATGATTCATAAAGCTGGTTTTGTAAATATTATTGGAAATCCTAATGTGGGTAAGTCTACCTTAATGAACGCGTTGGTTGGAGAAAAACTTTCTATCATCACGCCAAAGGCGCAAACTACAAGACATCGAATTTTAGGAATTGTAAACCACGAAGAATATCAAATTATCTTTTCTGATACACCAGGAATTATAAAACCTGCTTACGAATTACAAGCATCTATGATGGATTTTGTAAAAAATGCCTTAGAAGATGCAGATGTTTTGATTTACATGGTAGAAGTTGGCGAAACAGCGTTAAAAAATGAAGCTTTCTTCAATAAAATTATCAATAGTAAAATACCTGTTATCTTATTATTGAATAAAATAGATAAGTCGACAAAGGAAGAAGTCGACAAAAAGATAGCTTATTGGCGAGAAAAAGTACCCAATTCTTTTGTCTACGTAATCTCTGCTTTAGAAAAATTTAACGTAGAATCTGTTTTTTATAAAATAATCGAGTTACTTCCAGAAGCTCCTCCATATTATCCAAAAGACCAATTAACAGACAAGCCAGAACGTTTTTTTGTAAATGAAAAAATTAGAGAGAAAATTCTTACGCATTACAAAAAAGAAATTCCATATTCGGTTGAAGTAGAAACCGAAAGTTTTACCGAAGACGAAAAACTAATACGCATTAGAGCCATAATTATGGTAGAGCGAGATACCCAAAAAGGAATTATTATCGGTCATAAAGGAAGTGCTATAAAACGTGTAGGTGCAGAAGCTAGAAAAGATTTAGAACGCTTTTTTATGAAAAAAGTATTTATAGAATTGTATGTAAAAGTAAATAAGAATTGGCGTAGTAATAGCAACCAATTAAAACGTTTCGGTTACAAAGACTAACCAATTACAAATACTTTTACAACCTGAACAGTTGCTAAAACAACCAAACTAACACCTATTATTTTATCAATTTTTTGCTTATTAGAAGATTTTTTTTGAAAACGATTACCTAATTTTCCGTAAGCATACAGTGTGGCTATTTTTCCTATAAATATTCCAATCAAAAGAAAAATAATCGCTGTAATAGAACTATTCAAACTATAGAAATATTCTTTTAAAAAAGAAAAAACAATTACCCAATACAACAATACTGGCGGATTTACCAACCCCATAAGTATTCCTTTTATAAATTTAGATTTGTATTGCTGGTTACCTTCCTTTTCATTTCTCTTCTTTATTATAAAATATACACCAACACTACTTAAAATAATAGAAAATGCAATTTGAACCCACTGGTGCATCAAAAAAAAGTCTTTTATAAACATGCCAAAACTATACGCAAAAAGTGCCAAAAGCACCTCTCCAAAACTTGCTCCGTAACCAATTTTTAAAGATTGGCGAATGTCTTCGTTTATAGACGTTTTAACAACGGCAACATTAGAAGCACCAGGTGGCAATGCACCTATAATTGTGGTTATAATTCCAATAAGAAGAAATAGCAACATCATAAGTAGTAAGTTGAATTTGTAATGTAAACCTTACAAAGCTTCATTCAATTTTAAAACCTTATTACAGTTAATCTCATTTTACTTTATCTATTGCACTTTAAATGTATCTTTGCAAAAATTATCAGTATAAAAATGAATAGCATTATAGCCATTGTAGGAAGACCAAATGTTGGAAAATCAACATTATTTAATCGTTTGGTTCAGCGAAGAGAAGCTATTGTAGATGCTGTTAGTGGAGTTACCAGAGACAGACACTATGGAAAATCGGACTGGAATGGAAAAGAGTTTTCTGTAATAGATACTGGTGGTTACACCATTGGTTCTGACGATATTTTTGAAGAAGAAATACGAAAACAAGTTGCTTTAGCTATCGATGAAGCAGATATTATTGTTTTTGTAGTTGATGTTGAAGATGGCATTACTCCAATGGATGCAGAAGTTGCTAAAATTTTACGAAAAGTAAAAAAACCAATTTTTATAGCAGTAAATAAGGTTGATAACGCAATGCGTGATAGCAATGCTGTAGAATTTTACAATTTAGGTTTGGGCGATTATCATACCATTTCATCTATAAACGGAAGTGGAACAGGAGATTTATTAGACGCTATCGCGGAAAAAATTCCGGATAACGAAGAAAGCGAAGAACAAACAGAAGCTTTACCTCGCTTTGCAGTAGTTGGAAGACCAAATGCAGGAAAATCTTCTTTTATAAACGCATTAATTGGAGAAGATAGAAATATTGTAACCAATATTGCAGGTACAACTAGAGATTCTATAGACACCAAATACAATCGTTTTGGTTTTGATTTTAACTTAGTAGATACCGCAGGAATCAGAAAAAAATCGAAAGTAAAAGAAGATTTAGAATTTTACTCGGTAATGCGTGCCGTACGTTCTATTGAGTATTCTGATGTAATTATTTTAGTAGTTGATGCTACCAGAGGTTTTGAAGGACAAGATCAAAACATTTTTTGGTTGGCAGAAAAAAATAAAAAAGGGGTTGTAATTTTAATTAACAAGTGGGATTTAATTGAAAAAGAAACCAACACCATGCGAGACTTTGAAGCCAAAGTTCGCAAGCAAATAGAACCGTTTACAGATGTACCAATCGTTTTTATTTCTGCATTAACCAAACAACGTTTGTTTAAAGCAATTGAAACTGCAGTAGATGTTTTTAATAATAGAAAAAACAGAATTCCTACCAGTAAGTTTAACGATACCATGTTAGACATCGTTAAAAATTATCCGCCACCCGCAACTAAAGGTAAATTTATTAAAATAAAATATTGCATGCAGTTGCCAACTCCAACTCCACAATTTGTATTTTTCTGTAACTTACCTCAATATGTAAGGGATCCTTACAAGCGCTTTGTTGAGAATAAACTAAGAGAAATTTATGATTTTTCTGGAATTCCTATTACCATTTATTTTAGACAGAAATAACGGTTTAAAGTTTTTTTGTAACTTTATTCTAGTTTAAGCGTCTAAAAATAGTAACCTATTTTAATTTTTTTGAACAATGAATATTATAGAATCTAATAAAACTGATGGAGTTGAATTACCTCTTCAGCTTAATATTTCCTTTAAGAAGGTTTTTGTATTGTTCGAAAAATATGCGGGTAAAGAATATGCTGCGCATCCTTTTCATAATGCAGCAATAAATATGGTTAATCTGTTTCGTAAAACCCCAGAATTAAACGATGGTTTTTCAGATTATACTTTGCTAGAAACTTATAAAGAAGAAATAGACTTACTTTTAGATCCTTTGTTCCCAGAACCTTTACGATCAAACGAAATTAAAGCGGTAAGTGTACCTTTTTCTTTTACTTCTTTTAAATTTTCAGATAGATTTAAAGATATCCTTGATAATGCAGGGGAAGATTACGAATTGAATGTTCGTAATTTTGAAGACAATAGCATGTACATTATGGCATGTACATTTATTTTAGGCTTTGTATACGGACAAAGAGTAGATATAAAAAGACCTTTTCATTTTGATATTCCTGATAAAAAAACAGGAACAATGAAATATTATAGGGCTGCTTTTAATGGAGATTTCTCAGAAATAACACCTACAGAAAACGCTCCTAAACTAACTAACAACGATTTTAAAGAACTGCTAAATAATTTTGGAAATATAGATTTGTGGAAAGAAAAATTCCCTCCAAATAGTTATATTTTTAAAGGTTTTGGCTTGGTAAATTTATTTGATGTTACCTCAGAAGAAATGTTATCTGCCATAAAAGCTAATCTTTTAGCTGGTGGTGATGATTTAATTTTCAAACTCCAAAATAACTTAAGAGATTTTTATGCTATTAAAGATTTAAAATTAGGTTATTCTATTTTCGATAATGTAAATAATACAGTTTGTGAAGCTGCTCTAAAACAATCTAATAGTATTGTTTTAAATAAAAACACAGAAATTGTTTGTGGTAGTGGTTACTTCTGTAAAGGAATAATGCAAAAAGTTTTTAAAGACCATGAAACTTTTATCATTTCCGATATTGACGAATATGGAGTTCATACAGATAAAAATCCTTTTTACCAAAGCTTATACGACTCTGGTATCAAAAGCATTATCTTAATTCCTATTAAAGCAAATCATAATGAAGATTTAGCACTTTTAGAAATTGCATCACCTAGGTCTTATGAACTAAACTCTGTAAACGTAAATAAACTTACAGATATAATACCTGTTTTTGAAGCAGCTGTTAAAAGAGTGTCTGAAGAAAGACAAAACGTTTTAGAAGCTACTATTCAAGAACACTATACTTCTATTCATAATTCTGTAAAATGGCGTTTTTACGAAGCTGCAGAAAAATATCATATTGATAATCAAACGAGTGAAGATGCAAAGTTAGATGAAATTGTATTTAAAGAGGTATATCCATTATATGGACAAAGTGATATAAAAGGATCTTCAACGGCAAGAAATATTGCTATAAAGCAAGATTTAACCACACAATTAACTTTGGCTATTTCTGTATTAGAAGATGCTTGTAAAACAGAAAAACTACCTATTTACAACGAGTTAATGTTTCGTGTTTCTTCTTATTTAAATGATGTTCAAGATGGTTTAAATGCAGGAGATGAAGTAAGTATTTTAGACTTTCTAAACAAAGATATTTATCCTGTTTTTAATCACATTAGAGAAATTAGTAGTAAACATTCAGAAAAAGTAACGGTTTATATGAATCGTTTAGATAAAAACCTGAAAGTTGTTTACGAAAAAAGAAAAGAATACGAAGATAGTGTGATGCTTTTAAATGATAAACTAGCAAAGTTTATTGACAAAAAACAAAAGAAAGCGCAAGAAATGTTCCCGCATTATTTTGAGCGTTACAAAACAGATGGTGTAGAATACAACATGTACATAGGCCAATCTATTACAAAGACTAAATCGTTTGATAAATTGTATTTGTACAACTTACGTTTATGGCAACTTCAACTAACCTATGAAATGGAAAATGTTGCTTACTACGAGCGTAAAAACATGAAAAACGATTTGCGCGTTGCTTCTTTAATTTTAGTACATAGCAATGCTATGGCTATTAAATTTAGAATGGACGAAAAGCAATTTGATGTAGATGGTGCTTACAATATTCGTTATGAAATTATTAAAAAACGTATTGACAAAGCTTATATAAAAGGTACCGAAGATCGTTTAACAGTACCTGGAAAAATAGCCATTGTTTATTCTCAAGACAAAGATGCTTTAGAGTACACAAAATACATCAATTATTTACAATCTAAAAAACAGTTAGGTAAATTAGAACACTTAGAATTAGAAGATTTACAAGGTGCTTCTGGACTTAAAGCTCTTAGAGTAGAAGTATTATATAAGAAAAACTTTAAAGAAGAAAACACTACTTTTTCTTTTGATGATTTAATTAAAGAAATAGAAGCTTAACAAAAATCATTTTCTTAACAAAAAAATTCTATCTTATTTAAATAGTTGCAACACCAGCTTGAAAATAGAAAGATACTGCAAAAGAAATTACACTAATTATAATACCAAACATAAAAACGGTATAAGTAAGCCTTAGCAAGCTGTATTTTCTATTTAAAACCAAACCTAAGAAATATAAGTCTTTAGTTAAAGAACCGTATAAATAATCTTTATCTTTCATCATTTCTTGGATTCCCCATTCAAAATCCTCTAATTTCATTTTATGAAAGTTTCCAAAGAATAATAAATTCACTTTTTTATTGGCAACGTCTTCCTTGCTAAACTCTCCACTTGTTACATTGGGTCTTGTTGCCAAAACCGATAATATTATTGAAGCTACTGTAAAAATTACAAAAATTATAGTTGGAATAAATAAATGAGCATTAGAAGGGTTATCTAACTTTGGTAATAAATTAGACAATGCTAAAGAAATGATAATTGCATTTACAGAAAGTAAAATATTTGCCTTAGTATCTGCAATATCACTTAACGTAATATGATTTCTTAACGCCACTCTAAACATTGTTTCTATACCACGTTCTGGGGCTTCTATTTTTTCTTTTTTAAGTTCTAAAGCTTCTTGTTTCTGGTTGTATTTTTTAATGTCTTCTTTTAAACTCTTTAAATTTTTAATAAGTTTAGAAAGGTTCTTCTCTTTTCTCTTAGTCCAGTTTTTTAAAGCATATTCTGTATTAAAACGATGCTCCTCAGAAAGAAATTTAATGTTATTTTCTATCCATTCTATATCAGAAACCTTTTTAAAATTAGTAAGTTCCCATTCTTTTCTTAATAAAGAAGTATAATCAAAAAAGCTTTTAGAACCTAAATGAGCACAATCTGCGTCAGTAATTATTCTTTCTAAATCGTTAGTAACTTCATGCCCCATTTTTGTAGCTAAAATAAGACTCGTAATAGCTTCAATTCGCTTGGCATCAACTTTATGCTCTTTTAAAAATACCTCAACAATCTTAATACTCTCCGTTTCATGATTTTCCGCTTTTTCTGTAAAACCCGTATCATGAAACCAAGCTGCAATTTCTACATTTTCTGCATCTTTTTCGGAAATTTCTATATTTTCTAATAATTCTTTTGTCTTGCTTACTACTCTTTGGGTATGAGACAAATTATGATACACGTATTTTGTACCAAGTTTATTAGTTAAAAGATTAAAAACAAATTTTTCTGCATCAACAATTAAAGTACTCATGTAAGATTATTTTATGTATAAATAAGAAGAAATTATACTTGATTTTTTCCTCTCAACAATGTTTGTCGTAAATTTATGTATTGCTTTCAAAATCCTACAAATTAAGAATTATTTGTAAGTTAACAATGTTTTTTACGTCTAAAAAGGCAGATAGCATATAAATTTAATTTAGAACAGAAAGGAA